>CAZYUZ010000190.1:0-4318 GCA_964650775.1 uncultured Lachnoclostridium sp.
CTCCATGAAAAATGGAAACGCCGTTGTATTGAATTTTGTTCCAAGGGTGTACCAAGCCCATTCAAGTTCAAGAAAATGTGTCAGGATATCATTCGGGAATTTGATGAATTACCAAGAAAGGATGTAAAAAAACCGAAAGTTGGTATCGTTGGGGAAATCCTTGTTAAATTCTCTCCGGTTGCAAACAATGAACTGGTAGAGCTTTTAGAAGCAGAAGGCGCTGAAGCAGTGATGCCTGACCTTTTAGACTTCCTTCTCTATTCTTTCAAAAATGGGGAATATAAAGTTGAAAAATTTGGCAAAAAGAAATCTTCCAAAACTGTCGGACGTATCGGAATCTGGTTTATTGAAACCCTTCGTAAACCGGCAAGAAAAGCATTGGAAAAGAGTAAACATTTCATTCCTCAGGGAGATATCGACCACATGGCACATATGGCTGATAAATTCGTATCTCAGGGCAATCAGACTGGTGAAGGCTGGTTCTTAACAGGAGAAATGTTAGAACTGATTGAATCCGGCACACCAAATATCGTTTGTACTCAGCCATTTGGCTGTCTGCCAAACCATATTGTTGGTAAAGGTGTTATCAAAGCACTTCGTGCCAATTATCCACAAGCAAATATCGTTGCCATTGACTACGATCCAGGTGCAAGTGAAGTAAATCAGTTAAACAGAATCAAATTAATGCTTTCAACGGCATTCAAGAATCTCGAAACTACATAATACATAACATAAGGCACCTCATGCGAGGTGCCTTACTTTATAAATTCTCAATCTGCCAGTCAATTGCCATTAATCCATTCTCTTTTAAAAATTCATTGGTCTTGCTAAAATGCTGGCATCCAAAGAATCCTCTGTATGCTGACAGCGGACTTGGATGTGGTGCTTCTAAAATCAAGTGCTTCGGATTATTTAACATACTCTTCTTCATCTGTGCAGGCTTGCCCCAAAGCAAATATACAATTGGTCGATCCTGCTCATTTAAAATACGGATTGCTGCATCTGTAAACTCTTCCCAGCCAATACCTCTGTGAGAGTTCGCCTGATGTGCACGAACAGTCAGAACTGTATTCAGAAGTAATACACCCTGTTTTGCCCATTTTGTCAGATAACCGTTGTTTGGAATATAGCATCCTAAATCACTATTTAACTCTTTATAAATATTCACCAGCGATGGAGGTGTCTCAATATCCGGCTTTACAGAAAAACAAAGCCCGTGAGCCTGTCCATCTCCGTGATATGGATCCTGACCGATAATTACAACCTTGACTTCTGATAATGGTGTCAGCTCAAATGCTGTAAAAATCTCATCTGCAGGCGGAAAAATCTGTCTTGTGCTATATTCTTCCCTGATTTTCTTATACAAGCTCGCATAGTATGGCTTCTTAAACTCTGGCGATAACGGTCCCAGCCAGTCATTCTGAATCGCTCCCATAAAACCTCCTACAGACGCACAGAAACGCCCTTGTCTCTCAAATACTGTTTTACTTCTTTAATTTCCAGTTCTTTGTAGTGGAACAATGATGCTGCCAATGCCGCATCTGCCTTTCCAACGGTCAATGCCTCATGAAAATGTTCCAGATTACCTGCCCCACCGGATGCAATGACCGGAATCTTTACATTTTCCGCAATTGTTCTTGTAAGTTCCAGATCAAATCCTGCTTTTGTACCGTCACAATCCATACTTGTGAGAAGAATCTCTCCGGCACCGCGACGTTCTGCGTCCATTGCCCATTCTACCGCATCCATGCCCATATCAACGCGACCACCATTTTTGTAAACATTCCAACCGCTGCCGTCTGCACGTTTTTTGGCATCAATTGCAAGCACAACACACTGGCTGCCAAATTTATCCGCAGCTTCACTTAAGAGCTCCGGTCTCATAATCGCCGCAGAATTTACAGAAATCTTATCCGCACCCTCTCTAAGCAACATTTTAAAATCATCGACTGTACGGATTCCTCCTCCAACTGTAAATGGAATAAATACGTTTTCTGCAACCTTACGAACCATATCTACGACTGTATTTCTTGCATCTGAAGAAGCTGTAATGTCTAAAAATACAACTTCATCTGCACCTGCCTTATCATATGCCTTGGCAATCTCTACCGGGTCACCTGCATCGCGCAGATTTACGAAATTAACGCCTTTTACCACACGTCCATTATGTACATCCAAACAAGGAATAATTCTCTTTGTAAACATCTTTTTACTCCAATCTTCGCTTCCTGCGAAAATTTATCCTTTATTATATTTCACAAAAATTCTTTAAAATTGTCAGTCCCACATCACTGCTCTTCTCAGGATGGAACTGGCATGCAAACACATTGTCCTTCTCTACAGATGCATGAATGCAGGTACTGTAGTCAGTTGTTGCCTTTACAATGCTTTCATCCTCTGCCTGAAGATAATAAGAATGTACGAAATAAACATAAGAATCCTGTGGCAGATTCGCAAACAATCTTCCATCATTCTGAAAATGCAAAGAATTCCATCCCATATGAGGAATCTTAAGCGCTCCATTCTCTGGAATTTTCACGATTTTCCCTTTCAGAATGCAAAGTCCCTCCACGCCCGGAGTTTCCTCGCTGCTCTCAAACATCAACTGTAACCCCAGACAAATACCTAAAAATGGGGTTTTCTTTTCAACCACTTTATGAATCACATCCACCAGACCATAGTCATGGAGTTTTCCCATGGCATCACCAAATGCACCCACCCCTGGCAAAATCACTTTATCAGCATTTAAAATCGTATCAGCATCTCTTGTTATTACTACATCCTGACCTAATGTTTTTAACGCTTTTTCAACACTTTTAATGTTACCTGCGTCGTAATCAATAATTGCAATCATCTGAAGCCTCCATAAATAAATCCAATGGATTTGCCTGCACCGCAGTTCCTCTTTCTCCGATTTCCGCAGTTACCTGTGGCAAGGTTGGATGAACACGATACATTTTAGATTTTTGATTCAGGAAAACTGTTTTTTCAAATGGGAAACGGATCAGCATTGGATTTGCAAATCCAACCCCCAATTCCAACACCAACAGGTGACGATTTAAGGTAAAACTTAACCATTTCATATAATCATTCCAATTTTCTTCATCTTCTGAAAAAACAAATGGTGCCGCAACATGCTTTTTATCGAATCCACACTGGAAAATCAGATCATCTTCTGCCTGTGTTAAAATGTAATAATCTCTGGGACCTAATTTTTCCTTTAATGTTTTATAAAACCGAATGTATTTCAATTCATCTTCCGGATTTTTTAATGTAAATGCTTCTCCTAAGCCAATCAAGACACATTTTGACTGTTTTAAGTCCGCTAATAGTTCTTTAAACATCTCATTTCTCCAATCTCATAAATCTCTCAAGCTGATGTTTTCTATTTTTTCTGTAAATGAACGATAAATCTTCCTGGACCACCGCTCTTTCCACGGCATGTAGAAAGTGTAATCGTCTTTTTATTGACATCGTAATCAACACAATCATACTTACAACGTTTCACAATGCTCTCCAGCCACTGCGCATAGGCTTCTGAGGATTCAAAACCAATCTGCCATGAACTTAAATCTGTTTCTACAGTCTCGTAACAGGAAATCACCTCGTAGTTTTCAAATCCATTTCCAGTATCAATGCAGAAAATATGATGTCTCCAGAAATATTCTTTATTGGTCATATTGTTGAGTGCACGGAACATTGATCCATTTTTCATGTTATGACCATAAATGATCGTATTGTCATTGCTAAAATCTGGTGCACAATACATATCCATAAAGATTGCGCCAGAGGAAGCTGTTTTTCCTTCAAATGTTGTTGTTAAATACTCTGTATTATCTTTCGATTTTACAATTGGATAATTGACTTTACTGTCCGGAAGGATAATCCAACCCACAGTATCAGAATTCTGACCTTTTGCAGCATCTAAATCCACGTCATATTCCGGCACTTCATAATCATATGGTAAATCCAGAACATTAACATCCTTTTCTTCTTCAACCTCTTCCTCTTCTGCATCTGATACTTCAACGACCATTTCTTCTACCAAAGCATCATACTCATTGGAAGCACGCTTATAATCACTATAAATAGAATACAATTGAAACGCAGCATAAAGAAATACCGTTATAAATACAATCTGCAGTAAAATAAATGTCAGATTCTTTTTTGATGATTTCTTTTTATCTTTTTCCATGAAATCTCACTCCTCACAAGTAAAACTAAATATTATCATAACACATCTTTCTTATGAATGCAAAAAAAGGATGATACTTTCGTATCATCCCCAAGCTTTATATACCTTCAAAACTTCATATTA
>CAZYUZ010000191.1:0-4307 GCA_964650775.1 uncultured Lachnoclostridium sp.
TAATAACCAACACCCCACTTCGTGTGTACATATTTTGGCTCGCTCGGATTTGCTTCAATCTTTTCTCTTAAGCGGCGGATATGTACATCAACTGTACGAACATCTCCCGGATACTGACTTCCCCAGACAAGCCCCAAAAGCTTTTCTCTGCTATAAACCTTATCCGGATTCTTTACCAGAAGCTCTAATACATCAAACTCTTTGGAGGTCAGATTGATTTCTTTATCCCCAATATGTAAACGTTTGCTGTCTGTATCCAGCGTCATATCAGATGCTTTGATGATTGTATCATCTTTTTTCTGCTGTGCCGCTTTGCTTGTTCTTCTTGTAATCGCTTTAATACGTGCCTTCACTTCCAAAATATTAAATGGCTTTGTAATATAATCATCTGCGCCATATTCAAGACCAAGAATCTTGTCCATGTCATCTCCCTTTGCAGTCAGCATCAGGATTGGTACGTCAGAAAATTCTCTTACCTGCTGGCATACTTCAAATCCGTCCATTTTCGGAAGCATGATATCTAAAAGGACAATATCATAGGTATTGTTCCTGATTTTTTCCAGTGCTTCCTCTCCGTCATAGGCACAATCCACTTCCATTCCGTCCTGTTCCAGACTGAAGCGGATACCTTTCACGATTAATTTTTCGTCATCTACGACTAAAACTTTTCTACTCATGTTTTCCTCATTTCACACAAATTAGACTGTTTATTTTACTGAATATTCCGTTCTTAATTCCCTTCACATTCATAATATCTTCGATTTTTTCAAAATCCCCATACGTCTGGCGGTGTTCAATAATCGCTGCTGCCCTCACTTCCCCGATGCCCGGCAGCATCATTAGTTCGGTCATATCTGCTGTATTAATATTGATCAGTGTTGTATCGGGAATCTGTTCTGCAGCCTCTGTGGTTTCTTTTGTCTCCTCTTGAATGACCACCGGCTGACCTTCTCCTGCCTCAAAGACTGCTTTTTGTTCCTGACAGGCAGTGGACAAGAAAAGACAAACAAGCAGGAAAGAAAATTTCCCTGCTTTGTGTATCATTTTACGACACGGCATATCTCTACCTTTCTTTCGATAGCCCCTCTATGCCGCCTTTATTGTAACGAATTATTCCGCATCTTGCAAGTGTCTGGTGTAGATTACTCGCTTAACTGCATATTCATCTGGCTTACTACAGTGCCGATTTCTGTCATAATATCTGCACCATTCCAGATATTTGCAAATGCAATTTCCATCAGTATCCAGTAATTGCTCATTTCAATGATTTTCGGAATTTCCACAGAACCCGCATACTGGATCATGATACGTTCCCAGTTCTCATCATCGACAGTTACATTTTTGCAGACAGAAACCTTTCCGGTCTGTTCATACAGCCGATCTGCACGCTCATAGGAAAGATAATGAGCAAAATCATTCGCGTAAGCACGATTCTTACTATAGTTATTCACTACGATAGAGTTTGTTACAGACAATCCTCTCGTAACCAGTTCTTCCGAAAGATCCGGGATATCGCCTACACCATAAAAGCAGTCCACTTCTCTTGGTGGAATTTCATTCCCGTCTTCATCCTTTTCTGCTTCCAACTGAAATTCCGGTACGATACCATCTTCAATTGCCTGATCCAGTCTTGCGATCGCATCAGTCTTTGCGATGGTAAATACAATCTCTCCGTCAATAAATTCCTGAATAACGTCTTCATTATGAACAGTCTCTTCGTCAATCGCAAAGAATTCATTCAAAGACTGATAGTATTCCAGACACTCAATGACATTCCCTTCGGAGAGACTCAGCTGCGCTTTATCATCACCGTTGATGCCGCCAAGTCCTACATAATTTCCAATAAAGAAATAATTATAGAAAATATCTGATACGTCCCACTTAAAAATACTCTGTACTTTTTCAGTAGTTGTGGTTGTATCGAAAGCATCTGCGTATTCTAAAATCTGATCAACCGTTCTCGGCCAGTCCTCTGCATAATATTGATTATATAAAAGGAAACAGCTTTCAAAGTAAAACGGATAACCAATCAGTTTCCCATCACAAGTCACCGCATCAAAGGCTTTTTGTGGAATATTATCTTCTTCCGCTTCTGAATAAGTCACCTGATCATACACGATACCGGCATAAAGTGCCTTTTGCAGCAAATCACTTCCTGCAACAAAAAGATCCGGACCGTTCTCTTCAATAAAGGTAGCATCACTGATTTTTTCAATATAATCTACTGCCGAAATCAATTGCGTATTAATCGTAATTCCGGTAGTTTCCTGATACGCCTGTGCAGCTTCCAGCATATAGTCATTCAGCTTTGCATCTGTATACCAGATCGTCAGTTCTACATTCTCTCCGGCATACTCTGCATGATCTCTTAAACTATTATATCGGGAAATACCTACAGTCAGCATCTGTCCTAATATCAGGACTACCACCAGTACTGCAATTACTCTCTGTCCAATTGACTTCATTCTACTACCTTTCTATCCTCTAGAAGCTTGCTTTAAGCTTCTCAATCATTTCATCAACATGTTCTTTTTCAATGACGAGTGGAGGCAGCATACGAAGAACATTACTTCCTGCCGAAATGATCACAAGACCATTTTCAAGCGCTTTGTTAATGATCTCTCCTACCGGGCGTCCAGTCACTACAAGTCCCTGCATCAGACCTTTCCCTCGGCGTGTTTCAAGAAAATCATACTCTTTTACAAGCTCATCCAGCCGTCCTTCTAAGTATACACTAACATCCTTAACATGTTCAACAATTTTATCTTTTTCAAAAATATCCAGTACTTTGGATACTGCAGCACAAACAAACGGATTTCCACCATAGGTTGTTCCGTGATCACCAGGAGCCAATGTTCCAAGCGCTGCTTTTTCATTTAAAACAAATGCACCTACCGGAACGCCACATCCCAATGCTTTTGCACAGGTCATAATGTCCGGCTGTACGTCATATTCCTGCCATGCAAACATATGACCACTTCTGCCCATACCACACTGAATTTCATCTAATACCAGAAGAATGTCGTTTTCATCACAGATTGTACGAACACCTTTTAAGAACTCTTCTGTTGCAGGGTAAATACCGCCTTCTCCCTGAATGGTTTCCATGATAATTGCACAAGTCTTTTCATTTACAAGTGCCTTGACACTTTCCAAATCGTTGAAATCCGCAAATTTGATATTTCCGATCATCGGTTTGAAAGGTTCCTGATACTTTTCATTTCCTGTTACGGAAAGGGCACCCATACTTCTTCCATGGAAAGAGTGGTTCATAGCAATGATCTCATGGTCATGTTTTCCATCTTTTAACCATGCATATTTTCTAACTGCTTTGATGGCACCTTCAATCGCTTCAGTTCCACTGTTGGTAAAGAACACACGGCTCATACCGGAAGCTTCTACAACTTTTTCAGCTGCTTCTGCCATCGGATTGGAATAATATAAATTTGAAATATGTGTCAGCTTATCGATCTGGTCTTTTAATGCCTGTTTATATTCTTCATTGCCATAACCTAAAGACTGAACACCAATGCCTGAGGCAAAATCCAGATACTGTTTTCCGTCTGTATCATAAAGGTAAACGCCTTCGCCTTTATCAAATACGATCTGAAAACGATTATATGTATGTAAAATCGCGTTTTCCGCTTTTTGAATAACCTGATTACTCATGATGGAACCTGCTTTCTTCGTCGCCGATAATGGCTGTACCGATACCTTTGTTTGTAAAGATTTCCAAAAGAAGGAAATGTGGAATACGTCCATCTAAAATATGTACGCGGGATACCCCCTGTTCTACTGCATCAATACAGTTTCCAAGTTTTGGAAGCATACCGCCGCCAATGTATCCGCTGCTAATGAGTTCCTTTGCTTCAGAAACTGTAATTTCAGAGATCAATGTAGATGGATCATCTTTATCACGATATACCCCTTCAATGTCAGTCAAGAATGCAAGCTTCTCTGCACCTACTGCCTTTGCAATGGCACATGCCGCATCATCTGCATTGATGTTATATGTATTATATTCATCATCCAGACCGATTGGACAAACAATTGGCAGGAAATCCTTTTCGATCAGGTCTAACAAAATTTGTGGATTAACTTCCGTAATTTCTCCTACAAAGCCAATATCTTCACCGTTAGAATAGCGTTTTTTAACCTTTAAAAGCCCGCCATCTTTACCGCTGATTCCTGCGCCTTTGACACCAAGCTCCTGTACGTGGCACACAAGTTCTTTGTTTACCTTGTTCAGAACCATTTCGGCAACTTCCATGGTTTCTGCGTCTGTTACACGAAGGCCATTAATAAAC
>CAZYUZ010000192.1:0-4284 GCA_964650775.1 uncultured Lachnoclostridium sp.
GGTAGAACACTAGCCTTCCAAGCTAGATACGTGGGTTCGATTCCCATCACCCGCTCTTTTTATTTCCTAAATCCAGCCGGGTTTAGGATTTTTGTGTTTTAGGAGAAAGATCATGAAAATTTTATTGACTGCGGTGAACGCAAAATACATTCACTCGAATCTTGCAGTGTATTCAATCCGTGCAAACGCCGGTGAATACAGAGACCAGGTGGAACTTGGCGAATATACGATCAATCAGTACGTAGAAGAAATTCTGCAGGACATCTATAAAAAGAAACCGGACCTGATTGCATTTTCCTGCTATATCTGGAATATCAGACATATCCGGGAGCTGGTCAGAGAGCTTAGAAAAGTGCTTCCAAACGTGCCAATCTGGCTTGGTGGACCAGAAGCCTCTTATGATGCACATGGATTGTTGGAAAGATATCCGGAAGTGACCGGCGTATTTGTAGGTGAAGGCGAAGAAAGTTTCTGTGAACTTTGTAAGTTTTATGATGGAAAATTAGAGAGTCTGGCAGATGTTTCGGGAATTGCATACAGAGAAGATGGTGAAATCATTGTGAAACCGTATGCGCTGGTACAGGATTTAAGCAGTTTGAAATTTGCTTATGAAGATTTTCATGATTTTGAGCATAAGATTATTTATTACGAGAGCAGCAGAGGATGTCCATTCTCCTGCAGCTATTGTCTTTCTTCCATAGATAAGAGCGTAAGATTCCGGGATCTGGAGCTGGTAAAAGCAGAACTGCAGACGTTTATTGATGAATGCGTCCCACAGGTAAAGTTCGTAGACCGAACTTTTAACTGCAAAGCTTCTCATGCAATGGCAATCTGGCAGTATATTTATGAGCATGATAATGGTGTGACCAACTTTCATTTCGAAGTAGCGGCCGATCTGATTACAGAGGAAGAGCTGGCACTGTTTGCAAAAATGCGAAAAGGGCTGATTCAGCTGGAAATCGGCGTTCAGTCCACAAATGAAAATACCATCTGTGAAATTCGCAGAAAGATGAACTTTGATAAAGTTGCCGGATTTGTAACAAGAGTTAAGGAACTTGGAAACATTCACCAGCATCTGGATTTGATTGCAGGTCTGCCGGAAGAAAACTACGAAAGCTTTGCAAAATCATTTGATGATGTATTTGCACTTCGTCCGGAACAGCTGCAGCTGGGATTCTTAAAAGTTCTCAAAGGTTCTTACATGTACGAAAACAGGAAATCCTATGGTCTGGTGTATCGAAGTGAACCGCCATACGAGGTTCTTTCCACAAATTGGATTTCCTATGATGAAATGATTCGATTAAAAGGGATTGAACAGATTGTGGAGCTATATTATAATAGTCACCAATATGATAAGACCCTGGAGGCAGTATTCGAGGGAGAGAAAAGTGCCTTCGGATTTTTTGAAAGTCTGGCAGATGATTACCGCGCAAAAGGTTATCATTTGATGAATCATTCCAGAAAAGAGAAATATTATATCTTAAAGGACTTTTTAGACAGACGTAATCCGGAAAAGAGTGAATATTACTGGGAGCTTTTAAAAGAGGAATTTAATTCCAGAGAAGTTAGAAAAATCAAGTAGTGATGCTTTAAGGAGGAAAAGAAAATGATGAACTTTCATAACCCGAAAACAAAAAGAATGATTGCCGGTATTATAGCGGCACTTTTGGTAATTACCATGTTGTTACCTTTAGTTGCTTCTGCACTGTAGGTTTATTGAAGAATTTCAAGAAATATGATATAATATTTCTTTAATCGAAAGGTAGTTTGAAAGGAGGATCATTATGAAAAATAAAATGTTCACAGGCCTCCTGCTTTCTCTGATGGCGGGAATACTGTTTTGCGGAACAACTTCTTATGCAAGAACAAACAGTGATGAAATTGTTATGGGTGTTTACGTAGAAGAAGTGAATGTTTCCGGAATGACAAAGGAAGAAGCCATCGCAGCCGTTGATGAGTACGTATTAGGAAAAGCAGAAGAGAAAATTACCTTAACTGTAGAGGATAAGGAATTAAATGTTTCCAGAGCAGACCTCGGAGTCACATGGAACAATGCAGAAATCATTGATGAAGCCCTTGGACTTGGAAAGAGCGGAAATCTGATCAAGCGCTACAAAGCATTAAAAGATTTAGAGTTTGATAATAAAATATACGAACTGACTTATACAGCGGATCCTGAACTGATTCAGACAGTTGTATCAGAGGAATGTACGAAGTACAATCAAAAGGCGGTCAATGTTGGGTTGAAAAAAACCAGTGACGGTTTCAAAATGGTGGAAGGAAAACAGGGAATTGCTGTGGATGAAGCAGCAGCCGTTTCAGTGGTCTTAGAATTTATTGAGGGCGACTACAGTGATGAAAATACAAGTGTAGCAATCCCTACAATGATCACAGAGCCACTTGGAAGTGCCGAAGAGCTTGCAAAAGTAAAAGATCTTTTAGGAAGCTTTAAAACATCCTTTAAATCCTCAGATGCAGATCGTTCAAAGAATGTAAAAACCGGTGCAGGTCATATTGATGGAACGGTTCTTTATCCGGGAGAAACATTCTCTACTTATGAATATGTAAATCCGTTTACAGAAGAAAATGGATATGCCATGGCGGGTTCCTATTTGAACGGAAAGGTTGTAGACAGCCTTGGCGGAGGTATCTGTCAGGTATCCACTACTTTATATAATGCAGTTTTGAATGCTGAGCTTGAAATTGTAGAGCGTTCCCCGCATTCCATGATGGTTACCTATGTTCAGCCATCCGCGGATGCAGCCATTGCAGGAACCTATAAGGATTTTAAATTTAAGAATTCGACAGATTCCCCAATTTACATTGAGGGATATACAACAGATGGAAAACAGATCGTATTTAATATTTACGGTGATGAAACAAGACCATCTAACAGAACTGTAAAATATACAAATAAAGTACTGGAAAATACACCGGCAGTCACAGAACTTGTTGCAGATTCTGCACAGGGATTGGGCTATCGACTGGTGGAGAGCGGACATAACGGCTGCAAGGCAGAGCTTTATAAAGAAGTTTATGTAGATGGCGTGCTCCAGAGCAGCGAAAGAGTGAATAAGAGCAACTACATGGTTTCTAATCGTGTAGTATATTACGGAATCAATGGAGATCCGAATATATCTGCCCAGTTACAGCAGTGTATAGTGGCGGGTGACGAAGCAGGGGCAAATGCATTGCTTGGAATTTAAGGAGATTTTATGAAGGTTGGGAAAATTTCAGAGGTCGCATTATCGCGCGCTGTATTTAAACAACTGAATAGTAGACGAGACGAAGTTTTGTTTGGTGGAAGTATTGGAGAAGACTGCGCGGCAATGAAGCTGAATGCGGGAGAAGTATGCGTACTTTCCTCTAATCCTGTGACTGGATCAGGAAAGATTCAGGGTGCATTGGCGATTTATTCGGCAGTGAATAATCTGGTGACCTCCGGAGCCGAAGCGGTAGGTGTTCTGGTGACTGCATTATTGCCGGAAGATTTCAAAGAAAGTCGTCTGATAGAACTTAGTGAAATGATGGAAGAAGTGTGTCAGGCTTTACATATTCAGGTCATGGGCGGACATACAGAAGTTACCATGGCAGTAAGGGAACCGGTATTTTCGGTGACAGCCGTTGGTAAAGCAAAAGAAAACGAACTGCTTCATGCAAAATGTGCAAAAGCAGATCAGGATATTGTCATGAGCAAATGGATTGGCATGGAAGGTTCCGTGGCAATCGTGGCAGCGAAGGAAAAAGAACTTAGAATGCGTTTTCCAAAAGCGATGATCGATAAAATCAAAGCAATGCTGCCAAACTGCTGTGTAAGCGTGGAGGCCGCACTGGCCGTTAAGTCTGGCGTGAGTGCAATGCATGACGTTTCATCAGGAGGCATCTATGGTGCCCTCTATGAATTGTCTGAGGCAGCTGGCGTCGGACTGGAAATCGATTTAAGGGCGATTCCAATAAAGCAGGAAACAGTAGAAATTTGCGAATACTTAGGATTAAATCCGTATTACTTAAAATCCGGTGGAAGTATGCTGATGGTATGCGACCATGGACAGGAACTGGTGCGCCTTCTTGAAAAAGAAGGAATTTCTGCAGCAGTGATTGGAAGAACGACTTCGAATCATGCGAAAACGGTGAGCAACGAAGGAGAAATTTCCTATCTGGAACGTCCAAAAGCAGATGAACTGCTAAAACTGGCTTATTGAACTGCGAATGTTCAATAAGAGTGAGATAAGTAAAGGAGAATATTGAATCATGAGAGAAAAGATTTTAACTTATATTGAAAAA
>CAZYUZ010000193.1:0-4217 GCA_964650775.1 uncultured Lachnoclostridium sp.
CAGCCACTCTGGCCGCATCCTCTTTTTGTTAGAATGGAAACTGTTTGTTATGCATGCCGGAGTTCCTGTTGACGAAGTAGAATACGAGAGTGTTTTAGAATAGTTAGGGGGAAATATGAAAAAAATCAGATTAGTATTGCCAATCCTGACAGTGTTATTCTTGTTGATTCCAGGGATGAGTGCAGATGCAGAAGCACGTGTGGCAAAATTTGCGGCGGGTGCTGAAACCGGAAAGATTACTATCCATATATGGGATATGCAGACTCTTGAAGGAACGGTAAAGGTGAAAGCTGTTGATGGTGGAGAAATTCATCTGGAATCAGTATCAATAGCTACCAATGATCCTGCAAATACGGAAGTCTGTGATGCATTCGGAAATAAAGTTTATATGTCCAGTAATGGAGCCTTAATAAAAACCTCAATTACCATCAACGTTTCTTTCGTCGAAGATGGAGAATATCTTGTAACTCTGACTGGCGGATGTACAGATAAAAACGGTAAATATAAGGCATCAGGTTTATATGAAGAACAGTCGATTATTGTAGGGGAAGCAAAATCAGAAGAAGAAGAGGAAGAGGAAGAACAGAAACAAGAGGAAACTTCATCTGCTCTGACAAGTACTGCAGAAACAAAACAAGAGGAAACAACTGCTCAGACTACAACTGCTGTAACCGATGAAAAGACAGATGAAAAAGAAGAAAGCAGTACAATTGTGAGAAATCCTCAGGTGTTTGAAGAAAAAGATGACGATGAGAAAGCTTTGGAAGAATTAGCTAAAGAAGCAGAAAAAGCTCAAAAGGAAAAAAACGCAAAATCAAACATATCTTCTTCAAATCTGCGGAAAATTATAATAATCGTTATATTAGCAGTAGTTCTCAGTGTTCTTGCAGTGGTTGGTTATTTACTGTGGAAACGTAAAAACGCTGTGGAAGAAGAAGACTATGAAGGTGCAGCAACTCTCGACTATGATATTGAAGATGATGATATTGTAGAAGATGACGAATATGACACAGATGAAGAATAAAAGGGGTGATTAAGACGCAATTCAATATTGAAAGCCGAAAACAGAAAAAGTTCAGAACCTGGGACGAGGCCTTTCGTGCCCTGACACCGGCAATGAGACAGCACTCTGTTCGAGTTGCTGATTATACGCAGGTTCTGTTCGATGGTGCATGTCAGTCATCCTATTATTCGTTGGATGAGGATAAACCAGTTTATCTTAATTCGGCTTACAGAGAAATCGCATATAAATGTGGTTTTTTTCATCAGATTGGAAAAGCACTGGAACCGGAGGAATATCCGGCATGGAGTGATGAGTTTTCGGTCGATGAAAAGAATCATTATTGCAGGTATACGGTAGAAGGAAAAGAATTGGCAGCGAGACTTCAAACAGAACGCCATGGCTCAGAGGAACGTGTGTCTGACAAAATGATTCAGGATGCGTGTGAATTTCATATGGAACACTGGGATGGAGCTGGTTTTCCGTACGGATATGCTGGAACGGAAATTAGTTTAATTGCGCAAATTGTCGGACTTGCTAAAGAAATAGATCGTTTGGTGTGCGAACGAAAATCCGAAACTCCTTATGAAGATGCAGTAGATGCTTTGCTGGCTGAAGAAGATCAAATGTTTTCAGCGTATTTGTTGGATGTATTTAGAGAGTGCCAGACAGAGTTAAAGAATGTTTATAAAAAATACATTCAATATACGAAAATCATGCCAAAGACCATACCGTTAGTAGAAAAACGTCCGGAGAGACCATTTGGGCTAACTTATAGACAGATTGTTCGAGGTGATTCGCTGGAAAAATTTATTTTTGAAGCAGTTCCATGGTTTGGCGGAGTTTTGGAAAAATCAGAAGAGAAACAGTCGGCAACAGAAGTGGAAGGTCTTTTGATGCGTACAGGTATGACGAAAGATATTACGATTTATTTTCTTTATGAATCTGCAGATGCACTTGCGAGAATGAGAAACTGCGAAGTTTACACGGGGGGCATATTGATTCCTGTATTTTCTGCTTTCTTTACAAGCGGAAATCATATAGAACGTCTCGAGAAATTGTTTTCAGATACAGGAATAGAGCGAAAGAAATTAATGCTGGCAGTGCAGGAAACGCTAATAAAGAAAGAACGTAAAATGACAGAAAGACTGACTGATTATATTGATCAGGGAATTGCATTGGTGTTGGACGATTACCATCCGGAAGATATCGCGGTAGAGCAGGTTCGTGAAATTGGTTTTACACAAGTACGAATTGCAAAAGATTCCGCTGGCTGGAATGATATAAAGCAGACAGCACAGGAACTGAAAAATCACGGCATTACAGTGATTGACTGGCCATCCGGCGAAACGGATCTTACTGAAGATGAATTGCTTCGTTACCTGATGAATTATGAATAAACAAAGAGGGGGAGATGTCTTTGGCCTCGCCATTTGAAGAAAATAGGATTCCGCTGAAGTCTCCGGATGAAATAAAAAATGGAAAAAAAAGAAAAGGAATCTTAAAAAAGCAGCGTGCAGGTGCTGATCTGACAAAGGAAGAGATAAAAGCAATTAAGCAAGGGCGTAAGAAACTCCGTAAGGAGATGAGAGCCAAGGGAATGAAGACCCGGCAGGAATTTGAAATGACTGCGGGAACGCTTGGATTGTATTTTGATAAAAACAGCAAGATTATCCCCTGGATTTTTAATCATTGGCTAGCTGCCTTGCTTGGAACTTTTGCGGCTTTTTTGGCAATTCTGTTCCTATTCTCGACGGTACAGTATATGCGAGGGCGCTATACGGTAAACCTGTCAGACGAAATGTTTAAAGAGGGCTTTACGCTGAGTGATTCGAAAGATTTTAGAAATCCTACCACACAGCTTTTTGCAAGTCCGGCAGACGAAGTGCCTTGTATCTCCATCAGCCATATACCGCTCAATATTGATGAGATTGATGGAGAACATAATGATACCTATTTTGCATATACCTATTACATCAGAAATGAAGGTGAGAGTACTGTGGATTATACATGGAATCTGAATTTGTCTTCAGAATCTATGGGGGTCGCAGAGGCAGTATGGGTGCTTCTTTTTGTAGATGGTGAACTTAGAATTTATGCCAAAGAAAACAATACAACGGGAAGAGAAGAAGCATTGCCGGAATTTGGAAATAACTCCATGGGATATGGAAATCTTCAGTTAAGAGAATTAGCTCCGAACAGTGACCAGTTTGAAATTGTGGCAACTCAGGGAAGGAGAGTTTACTGGAGAGTAATTCCAGATTCGTTCTTATCGGAAACGAACATTGCAGAAGGAACACAGAGAAATGTGGAACCTCAGGAAATTCATAAATATACAGTTGTCTTATATCTCGAAGGAGATGACCCGGATGCGACCGATGAAATTATCGGTGGTCATGCAGGGGTGGAAATGAAATTTCGACTGGATAGTGAAGATGAAATTGCAGAATCAGATGGTATCTTAAAGCCATTTTTCGAAAGAATCTTTGGAGGTTTGAAGTTCCTCTAAAAAAAATTAAGAATTATGTATCGTAGAAAGTACAATTTGGAAAATTTTGTATGTTATAATAAAAAGGTGGAGCAAAAATTTCTACAGTTTTATTTTGATATAACTCAAGTGGGAGGTTAACCACGTAACTTAATGAATGTTTTGAAAGGAGTCTAAAAATGTCAAAAACAAAACGCAAAGTGTCAATGCCTGCCGGAATCAGGAACAAGATGATGGCTGCAGTGTCCATGCTGCTTGTATCATCAATTATGATGGTAAGCTCAACTTACGCATGGTTCACACTTTCAACAGCACCGGAAGTAAAGAATATCTCTACAACCGTAGCAGGTAATGGTAGTTTGGAAATCGCGTTAATGCCAACAGATGGGTCATTAGGATCCATTACATCAGGTTTTGCAAGCACTGAAAATGGCGGAACAGTAGCATTGGCAAAAGCGAACACAACATGGGGTAACATTATTAATTTAAGCGATGCTTCTTACGGATTAAATAAGGTTGAATTAAATCCTGCACAGTTAAATGCAGCTTCACCAGATTTTAAAACAAATCCTTTTGCTGTTCCAGTATATGGATTTGACGGACGTATCGATGAGATTATAGCGAACACAGCTTTAAAATCATGCGAAAACTCTTCATTTTCAGGAGATGGATATGGTGTAAGAGCAATTGGAGAAGTAGATACTTCCAATGCGGTTGGTGCATTAGGTA
>CAZYUZ010000194.1:0-4155 GCA_964650775.1 uncultured Lachnoclostridium sp.
AGAAATTCCTTTCAGGCAGTATACAACCAGCATTGCCATAATGGAATATGGAAGAACTCTTCCAAGGTATGTAACAAACTTCGGAACAGGTCTGTTTCCGCTAAATATAAAAAACGGAGCAAATCGAAGTGCTGCGGTAACAAATGCAATGATCAAGATCATCATCAGAGAATATAATGCATTATTCATTTTCAGCACCTCCTATCTCAGTATCCATCATATTTTTACAAAGCGAAAGAACAATTGTAATAGAAATCATTGTCGGAATCAGAAAACTGTCCGGTCCAAAAATCATAAGGCAGGCGATAGAGCATAAAAGTCCTGCAATTGCAGGGAAATGATTCTTTGTTGTCAGCCACTGCTCTACAAATACTGTTACGAAAAGTGCCGTCATAGAGAAATCAATTCCAGCTGTATTAAAGGTAATCAGAGACCCTATAATGCTTCCAATGATACTTCCAATGACCCAATAACATTGATTAAACAAAGACACAAAAAAACTATACCAGTGTTTGTCCTCTCCTTCCGGATAATCCTCTCCACAGAGCAGAGAATACGTTTCATCTGTCAGAGCAAAAATCAGGTACGGTTTCTTTTTTCCTGCTTCTTTATATTTGTCAATCATAGAAACACCGTAGAATAAATGTCTTGCATTTACCATCAGTGTCGTTAATGCCGCTGAAATCAAAGATGCTCCGGAACTCAAAAGAGAAACTGCCACATACTGCATAGACCCTGCGTAAATGGTAAAGCTCATCAGGAATGACCAAAAGAGTCCGTATCCGGCTTCTTTCATCAGAATTCCGAAACCAATGGCTAAAACCACATAACCAGCCATGACTGGTAAAGACTTAATAAAAGCTGTTTTTATCAAATTTTTCGATATTTTTTTCATAATGTTTCCTCGTAACTTCAATATGTTTCTATGCTATCACTTTTACAAGTAATTTGCAAACTTCGCAGAAAAAAGTTATACTATCTATAGTTATATTTTTCTTCTATTTACAGGAAAATATTTTACAGGAGACTCTTATGGAAAATGAAAAACGAACTACTTACCACGAACAGTTGACAGTTGATAATACATTGAAGCTTCGACAGCTCTTAAAGCGCCTTCCTGCCTTTGCAAAGGATTATTTCCGCGCGATCGAGCCAACTACAAGTACAAAAACACGTATTTCCTATGCCTATGATTTAATCGTATTTTTCCGTTTTTTAACGGATGAAAACCCGGTTTATAGGGATTATAAGCAAAATGACTTTAAAGTTTCTGATTTGGACGAATTACAGGCAGTGGATATTGAAGAGTATATGGAATATTTAAAGGTCTACTCTGATGATAACGATAATCTTGTAACCAATGGGGAACGCGGTCTGAAACGCAAAATGTCTGCTCTTCGCAGCTTTTATCTCTATTATTATAAGAGGGAAATGATCAAGACTAATCCGACACTGCTTGTTGATATGCCAAAACTTCATGAAAAAGCAATCATTCGATTAGAAGCGGACGAAACGGCACAGCTTTTGGATTTCATCGAAAAAGGGGGAGCCAACTTAACAGGTCAGCAAAAAGTCTATTACGAAAAGACAAAGCAGCGTGACCTTGCAATCGTTACTCTCCTGCTTGGTACCGGTATCCGAGTTTCGGAATGTGTAGGGCTTGATATTGAGGATGTTGATTTTAAGAATTATGGAATTAAAGTTGTTCGAAAAGGCGGTTCTGAAATGATTGTCTATTTTGGAGACGAGGTTGCGAAAGCACTTTCTGATTATATGGAAGGTGACCGAAAAGCAATGACGCCAGTCGCAGGTCATGAGCATGCACTCTTCCTCTCTACGCAGCGTAAACGTATCGGAATACGTGCAGTGGAAAATTTGGTGAAGAAATACGCGAAACAGGTAACGCCATTAAAGAAAATTACGCCGCATAAACTTCGTAGTACCTATGGCACTGCTCTTTATCAGGAAACCGGAGATATTTATCTGGTAGCAGATGTGCTTGGACACAAAGATGTAAATACAACAAGAAAACATTATGCAAGCGTTGGTGATGCAAGACGAAGAAGTGCTGCAAAATATGTAAAACTAAGAGAAGATTGACATAAGTAAATTATGTCAATCTTCTCGCTTTTTATCTGTTAAAAAATGCCACAAGTCCTGTATAAGTTGTCTTTAAACAAGTTACCGAATCATTTAACTGTTTAATTGTTTTATCATTTACTTTTCCGTTCATGATTTTATGGATACATTGTTCTACTTTTTTGCAGTCTCCTTTTAACTGACGTTTAGATGTCAAATCAAAATTGCAGTATCTGTCTCTTAAAGTTTTATCGGCATCATCTATTAATGACTGTCCTGTTACAATTAGTAACTTTACATCAGATGGTAAATGATTTAATTTTGAAAAATCTGCCATAATTCTACTCTCTTTCGTTTATTCTTTAATTGCCCATCTCATTTTGGTGGATTTAGCACGAGGATTGCGATTACACTCTTCTGCTGATGGTCGAATCACATCTTTTGAAACTTCACTAAAAATCCCCGCTTTTTGATAATCTTTAAATGCTTTTTTAACCAGGCGATCTTCTCCTGAATGAAAAGTTAAAATTGCAGCTCGGCCGCCTGGTGCCATGACATCCGGAAGTTTTTCTAAAAAACTGTATAACACTTCAAACTCACTGTTTACATCAATTCGCAGTGCCTGAAAGGTTCTTGCACAGGCTTTTTTTACGCCTTCCTTCTGTTCTTTTGCTGGTAAGAATTTTAACGCGCGTTCAATGGCTTCTTTTAAATCTGTGGTAGTTTTAATTCCGCCTCTTCTCTTCTGCTTCATGATTTCATCCGCTATTTCTTCGGCATATGGTTCATCAGAATTTTCAACCAGCATTCCTACGATTTCTTCATAATCCATATGTGCGAGACGTTCTGCTGCGGATTCTCCTTTTTCAGGATTCAAACGTAGATCGAGTGGTCCTTCGGCTTTATAAGTAAAGCCACGTTCCGGATTATCAATCTGCATGGAGGACACTCCTAAATCAGCAAGAATAAAATCGAATTTTCCTGCTTCTGCAGCTACTTCATCAATATTTGCAAAGTTTATCTGTTTAATTGTTAAAATATCCGGACCAAACCCACGTGAAGCCAAGCGCTCTTTCGTTTTTACAATTTCAATCGGGTCTACATCTAAAGCATACACATGACCTTCACCTTTTAGACATTTCAACATTTCTGTTGTATGACCACCATACCCCAAAGTTGCATCCAAACCTCTTTGTCCCGGCTGAATCTGTAAGAAATCTAAGATTTCCTGTACCATGATGGAAATATGCATTCCCGCAGGGGTACTTCCCTTACTGATTACCTTTTCGATAGTGTCAGCATATTTTTCCGGATTCTGTTCTTTATATTTTTCACTAAATTTCTTTGGATGAGTTCCTTTATATCTGACACGTCGTACGTGTTTTACTTCGTTGTTTTCGCTCATAACTGTACCTTCCATCTCTTTGATATGCTCATATTACACTTTTTCTGACCAAAAATAAAGGTTGGTTAACATATTTTTGTAACAAAGATGAAACAAGGGCAGGAAACCTGCCCTCATCTCACATATAAAATTCTCAAAACTCACCTTAGAGTGACTTTCATTAATTAGTGGTGGAATAAACGGATTCCTGTAAATGCCATCGCCATACCATATTTGTTGCAGCATTCGATAACAAGGTCATCACGAACAGATCCGCCTGGCTGTGCTACGTATTTAACACCGCTCTTCTTTGCTCTTTCGATGTTGTCTGGGAATGGGAAGAATGCGTCAGAACCAAGAGTCACATCTTTGTTACCATCTAACCATGCTCTCTTAGCTTCTCTTGTGAACACTTCTGGTTTCACTTTGAAGCGTTTCTGCCATTCGCCTTCTGCTAATACGTCTTCGTATTCATCGCCAATGTAAACATCGATTGCATTATCTCTTTCTGCACGTCCTAATGTATCAAGAAACTGTAATCCAAGTACCTGTGGAGCCTGACGTAAGTACCAGTTATCAGCTTTCTGACCTGCAAGTCTTGTACAATGTACACGAGACTGCTGACCTGCACCGATACCGATTGCCTGTCCGCCTTTTACATAGCATACAGAGTTAGACTGTGTATATTTTAA
>CAZYUZ010000195.1:0-4131 GCA_964650775.1 uncultured Lachnoclostridium sp.
GATTTTCATCGATATCAAGATAGATTCTCATGATATCTCCACATTTTGCATTTCCAACAGTTCCAACACCGCTGGCATTTTCAATTTCTCCTACATTTCTTGGATTTTTAAAATGATCCATTACTTTATCGCTATACATGTTAATTCCTCTCCTAACGTATTATTTCTGTTTTTTTATAAAGTCTTCATATAATGGAGACATGCTTCTTAAACGTGCTACAATATCTTTGACTGTTTCTACAACAAAATCGATGTCTTCTTTTGTTGTTTCATCGCTCAGTGTCAGTCTTAAAGAACCGTGTGCAATTTCATGTGGCAGACCGATTGCCAGAAGTACATGGGAAGGATCTAAAGATCCGGATGTACAAGCAGAGCCTGAAGAACCACAAATACCTTCCATATCCAGCATGATCAAAAGGGATTCCCCTTCAATGAACTGGAAACTGAAGTTTGCATTGTTTGGAAGTCTGTTGGTACGATGACCGTTTAATCTTGTATATGGAACTTCTTTTAAGATTCTGTCGATTAAGTAATCTCGAAGTTCTAATTCTTTGTCTGTACGTTCTTTCATTGTACGCATTGCACGTTCTACCGCTGCGCCATATCCAACAATTGCAGGAATATTTTCTGTACCTGCACGGCGTTTTCTTTCCTGACCGCCGCCGTGTACAAAGGAACGTATCTTGATACCCTTACGGATGTAAAGGAATCCAATACCCTTTGGTCCGTTTAATTTGTGACCGCTGGAGCTTAACATATCAATGTTCAATTCATCCACATTGATTGGTACCTGTCCGAAAGCCTGTACTGCATCTGTATGGAATAAAATACCGTTCGCTTTGGCAATTTCACCAATTTCCTTGATTGGCTGAATGGTTCCAATTTCATTGTTTGCAAACATGACGGAAATCAAAATTGTTTCCGGACGAATGGCTGCTTTTAATTCCTCTAATTTTACAACACCATTTTCATCAACATTTAAGTAAGTCACTTCAAAACCGTTCTTTTCTAACCATTCTGCTGTGTGAAGAATTGCATGATGTTCAATCTTTGTTGTAATAATGTGATTTCCTTTTGCTTTATAAGCTTCTGCTGTGGCTTTTAACGCCCAGTTATCAGCTTCACTGCCGCCTGCTGTGAAATAAATCTCATTTGCTTTTGCACCCAGAGACTCTGCAATCGTTTCACGCGCCTTCGCCATTGCTTCTTTACTGTTTCCAGCAAAGCCGTAAACACTGGAAGCATTTCCATAAAATTCTGTAAAATATGGAAGCATTGCTTCTACGACTTCCGGTGCAGTTTTTGTTGTGGCTGCATTGTCCAAATAAATCATTTTCTTCATAATTTTCCACCTCTAATTCTTACATGCGCCGGAGTTGACCGCCGCTGCGTTCTCGCTTTTTGTTTCTCTGATCAGTTCTTCCAGATTCATCTCATCCACGGTGCGATTAATACTCTCATTAATCTTCTGCCACACATACTTTGTGACACATCCGCCGGATTTCTCGCATCCTGAGGCTCCCGGAAGTCCTGCACAATCCACAGGGTCTAAGCTCCCCTCCAGTGCTCGTAAAATATCTCCTACAGAAATTTCACTTGCCGGTTTTGCCAGCATATAGCCGCCGCCGGCACCACGTACGCTCGAAATCATACCAGCTTTTCGAAGCTTTGGAATCAGCTGCTCTAAATAGCTTTCCGAAATCTTCTGACGGGCTGCAATACTTGCAATGGAAACTGCTTCTTCCTTACTGTGAATCGCCAGATCGATCATGGCGCGAAGACCATATCGTCCTTTTGTTGACAGCTTCATAAGCATCCCTCTTTTATTCCGACTATTTTTGTCGGATTTCTATAAGCAAGATATTATACCTATGTAATCGTTCTGTCAAGTTTTCCTTTTGAATATATTTAGAAAAAAACTGGAAATATAGAATTATGAAAAATGTGATCATCCGCGGAACGCTTCTATTGACCATTGCCGGGGTCATCAGTCGAATTATGGGGTTCTTCTATAGAATATTCCTTGCAAACACGATCGGTGCAGAGGGAATGGGAATTTATCAACTGATTTTTCCAATTTATTCCGTATGTTTCTCCCTTTGTGCTTCCGGAATCGAAACCGCAATTTCAAAACTGACTGCCGCCAAATACGCCCTCGGAAAGCCTGCGGAAGCTCTAAGTATTTTAAAAACCGGTCTTTTCATAACGATCTCACTTTCCATTGGCTGTTCTCTGGTTGTTTTCAATTACGCGGATATTTTGGCAGAAGTCTTTTTAAAAGAAACACGCTGTACAGAACTTTTAAAAATCCTTGCGATTACAATCCCTTTCGGAACTACGCAGTCCTGTATCTGCGGTTATTATTTTGGTATTCACAAGGCAGGGGTTCCATCTTCTGCGCAATTAATCGAACAAAGCTTAAGAATTGGCTGCGTTTTTCTCTTGCACCATATTTATCTGACAAATGGAATGGATATTTCTCCTGCAATTGCAGTGACAGGACTTGTTTTTGGCGAATTTGCTGCTTTGCTCTTTACAGTCACCTGCTTTTCTTTTCAGCCAAAAAGGAAATTACACTTTCCTACGACCGGATTATACGAAAATGCAAAAGAAATCATTTCACTGTCTGCACCGTTGACTGTCAGCAGAATCTGTATCAATCTGCTTGCCAGTCTGGAGGCAACCCTGATTCCAAACGCCCTGAAAGCTTCTGGAATGGACGCTTCCACTTCACTGAGCGTTTATGGGATCCTGACAGGCATGGCACTTCCTTTTATTCTTTTTCCAAATGCACTGACTGGCTCCATTTCTATAATGCTGCTTCCCGCTGTTTCGGAATCTCAGGCAGGCGGTCATATGGACACTTTAAAGAATACGATTCTCAAATCCTTTTCTTTCTGCATTCTGCTTGGTTGCTTTTGCTTATTATTCTTTTTAGTATTTGGAAAATTTCTCGGAGAGTTTATTTTTTCCAGTACACTGGCTGGTAATTTCATCACGGTTTTGGCATGGATCTGCCCTTTTTTATATTTAAACACCACACTAAACAGCGTCCTAAACGGTCTTGGAAAAACAAATATTACCTTTTTTAACGGTATTGCAGGATTGTTTATCCGTATTGCTTTTATCTTTTTTGCAGTGCCGTCTTTAGGCGTTCACGGTTATCTGTTCGGTCTTCTTGTAAGCCAGCTTTTCATCACATTTTCCGGATGCCTCTCTCTTTTCACATTCCTGAAAACTGATAAAATAAGTTCTTGCGGTTGATTTCAAAAACAAACTATATTATAATATTCTCCACGTGAAGCAAAAGAAAAGAGGAAATACTTATGGGATTTGAATTTGTAAAAGAACTTCCAACTCCTGATATGATTAAGGGATTGTATCCTATTTCCAAGGAGATTGAAGCAGTAAAAACAGCACGTGACGAGGAAATCAAAAAAGTTTTTACAGGTGAAAGTGATAAATTTCTTGCAATCATCGGTCCTTGTTCCGCTGATAACGAAGATTCTGTTTGTGATTACATCAGCAGATTAGCTCCAGTTCAGGAAAAAATCAAAGACAAAGTCATCATCATTCCTAGAATCTATACTAACAAGCCTCGTACCACGGGCGAAGGCTATAAAGGTATTGTGCATCAGCCAGACCCTGAAAAGAAACCAGACTTATTGGCAGGTGTCATCGCCATGAGAAAAATGCATATGCGTGCCATCGAAGAAACAGGATTAACTCCTGCGGATGAAATGCTCTATCCGGAAAACTACGGATATCTTTCCGATATCCTCTCTTACGTTGCAATTGGTGCACGTTCTGTAGAAGATCAGCAGCATCGTCTGACTGTCAGCGGTTTTGATGTGCCTGCAGGTATGAAAAATCCTACCAGTGGCGACATGAGCGTTATGTTAAACTCTGTTGTTGCAGCTCAGAAAGGGCATACATTTATTTACCGTGGATGGGAAGTGAATACTGCTGGAAATCCACTGGCACATACGATTTTACGTGGTGCTGTGAACAAACGCGGTGTAAACCAGCCAAACTACCATTATGAAGATTTAATGACATTGTTAAACCTTTATGGAGAAAGAAATCTGCAGAATCCTGCAGCAATCATTGATACAAATCATTCTAACTCTG
>CAZYUZ010000196.1:0-4129 GCA_964650775.1 uncultured Lachnoclostridium sp.
CTTCAATGTGATTCTCATTACTTGACTTGCCATAAAAAAAGTCGCCTCCTTTTCGTACTTTTAACTATCGTACGACAAGTGGTGACTGTACACATGTCCGTGTGTTTCCTCGCATACCTCCGCAGTATGCCCACACTAACTCCTCATTCATCAAAAAATGAATTATAAATTTGGTACAGTGACTTGTCGCCAGTTTTTCTAAAATTGACATTCGCTCCACGGAAAACCTGCTCGAGTGATTGCTCTCCCGAACAGCAACCTCACGCTTCTACGCTATCAATGTCACAACATTGGTTATTATAGTAGATAAACCTTGATTTTTCAAGACTTTTTTCAATTTTTTTCAAAAAATTTTTCCACAAAGTTTACGAAGTTTCTCCATCTTCTTTGTGCATATTGCACAACACTTTTTCAAAGTACAAAATATGGTTGCCAAACCGCAAATAATCAACAAAATACGCTGGTCTGTCAGGATTTTAGGGCATCAGCCAAACTTTCCTCCCGCAACTTTGGGCGTATACAAATAAATACCTTCTTGTTATTCCAAATATTGCAAGTTTTATTCAATTTCTCTTGATTTTGTGGCTGTATGGCAAAAAATATTTTCCATACTTTCTAAAATATCACTTTTTATATCCAAATGCACAATCTTTTTTTCACTATGCCCAAAACACTTTTATAAACTTGCATTTACGACCAATCCTTGGTAAGATGTCTTTGCAGCACGAATATATGCTTATTGGCGAATTTTTCAATAAGCTTCCTTATTTAATATAGAAGAAAGAGATTACTTTTTATGTTTATCGCAGACGGATGGAAAGATTACGAAGTCATTGATACTTCTAAAGGAGAAAAACTGGAACGCTGGGGCGACTACCTTTTAGTGCGTCCGGACCCACAGGTGATCTGGGATACTCCAAAAACACATAGAGGCTGGAAGAAAATGAACGGTCACTATCACCGCAGCAAAAAAGGCGGCGGCGAGTGGGAATTTTTTGACCTGCCGGAACAGTGGACCATTAACTATAAAAGCCTGACATTTAACTTAAAGCCATTTAGCTTCAAGCATACAGGACTTTTCCCGGAACAGGCAGCCAACTGGGACTGGTTTTCAGAAAAGATTAAAAATGCAGGCAGACCAATTAAGGTTTTAAATTTATTTGCATACACAGGCGGCGCAACTTTAGCAGCAGCTGCTGCAGGTGCAAGCGTGACTCATGTAGATGCATCTAAGGGCATGGTTACATGGGCTAAAGAAAATGCACGTTCTTCAGGACTCGAAGAAGCACCAATCCGCTGGATTGTAGATGACTGTGTCAAATTTGTTGAACGAGAAATCAGACGCGGCAATCACTATGATGCAATCATCATGGATCCGCCTTCTTACGGAAGAGGACCAAAGGGTGAGATTTGGAAGATTGAAGATTCCATTCATCCTTTTGTCAAATTGTGTACACAGCTGCTTAGTGATGAACCGTTGTTCTTCCTGATCAATTCTTACACTACAGGATTGCAGCCGGCGGTTCTTTCCTATATGTTAGGAACCGAACTTAAAAAATGGAATGGTAAAATCGATTCTCAGGAAGTAGGACTTCCTGTGTCAAGCAATGGACTTGTGCTGCCTTGCGGCGCAAGCGGAAGATGGGAAGCGAAATAGCCTCAAAATTTTAAACAAGCACAAAAAACCAAGGATTTTCTTTGAGGTTTCACTGGACCTCAGAAAACTCTTGGTTTTTCATTTTTCATTTTTCATTTTAGTTTCAAAATTTTTTTACCCTCAAACTTTTTTTGACCTTTCATCATCTATATAATAGAAGCAAACAAAAGACACAGAAAGGAATACTGCGCATGCGAGAACAACTAATCGAATTCCTTCTTGAAAACCAGCAAAAATTTTACCGCTATGCATTTACCTATGTGCATCACAAGGAAACTGCTATGGATATGGTGCAGAACAGTTTTCTAAAAGCACTCGAGCAGATACACACTTTGCGAAACCCTGCTGCTATGAAAACATGGTTCTATCGTATCCTGACCAACGAGTGCCTGCAGACACTCAAGAAGGTAAATCGTGAAAATCTGATAGAACCTTCTGATATTCAGGATCAAATTTATCTTGAGAAGGCTTATGAACCAGCTTTAGAGCTTTACGAAGCAGTCAGACAGCTGCCAGATGAGACGCAGACAATTATATTTCTTTATTATTATGAGGAATATACCCTGAAGGAAATTTCCAAAATCACAGGTTATAACCTGAATACCGTAAAATCCAGACTTTATGCGGGACTAAAAAAACTGAAAACAATTGTGAAGGAGGACGTACAATGAGGGACTTAAAAGAGGCAAAAGAAATTTATGACCACATCGTGGTTCCCGAAGAATTAGATGACAGGCTCAGAAAAGCATTGGAGAACACACCGGAGACCAAAAAGAAACCAAATAATGTGATCAAATTTACCAGATGGGCTTCCACTGCTGCCGCAGCATTATTTTTATGCTTTACTGCAGGATTAAATACAAGCGAAAGCTTTGCCATGGAAATGGCGGAGCTTCCAGTCATCGGAACGGTTGCAAAGGTTTTAACCATTCGCTCCTATGAATCTACAGAAGATACTGTGACTACAAAGGTTGTAGTTCCTGAAGTTCAGTTAGAAACCGCAACGGAAGAAGTTAAAAACGCAATTACAGACGTAAATACGAAAATCCAGTCGCTGGTGGATGAGTTTACTGCACAAAAGAATGTAGAAATCGAAGAGTATAAAGAAGCCTTTTTCGCAACCGGTGGTACGGAAGAAGAATGGACCGAACGTTCCATTGATATCAATGTGAATTATGAGGTGAAACACCAGAGTGATACTACACTTTCTTTACTTGTAGATGCATGGATTTCATGGTTCAATTTCCAGGAGGAAAGACAGTTTTATAATATTGATCTGGTAACAGGAAAAGAACTGACGCTCATCGACTTACTTGGAGAAGATGCTTACGAATATGCTGCCGACCAGGTATTTAAGCAGATGCAGGAACGTGTTGCAGAAGATCCGGAAGGCCTCATCTATTGGGGAGTCAATGACAGTACCGATGGAACAGATGGTTTTGAATTTATCGGTGTCAAAGAAACCACTCCTTTCTATATTAATGATGCCGGAAATGTAGTTATTTCCTATAATAAATATGATGCCGGACCTGGGTATATGGGAGTTCAGGAATTTGAGATTCCGACAAGATAAGTTTTATATATCAAAAGCGGGGCAGTTTAGCCCCGCTTTGTTACATTTGAATCATTACAAAGTTTTGAAGTGCTCTCTCCACCAGACTGTTCAGCGACACTTGATGAGACATTGCATACACGGCTATTTGTTTATGAAGTTCTGGAGATATCCTAATGTTAAAACTCCCTTTATATGCTTTCTCAGGCTCTTCATTCATTTCTTTGCACAATTCAAGGTATGAATCCACAGCTTCGTGAAAATCTGCGATCAACTCTTTTGCAGTGGTTCCTTCGTAGGAAACCAGTGCGTGAATACCTAGAACTTTTCCAAAAAACACCTCATCTGTTTCTGAAAATTCAACACTTCCAATATAACCTTTATATTCCATTGTGTTCTTCAAATCAATCCCTCCTGTTCTAAAATATCCAGTAATTGCTTTACCTGATAATCCAATAATGTTTTTCTCGGATGTGGTTTATGTAGTAAAATAGGTGCATGTTTTTGACCTTTAAATATTATTCTGGAACCACTTGTATGCCCTTTGTTGGCGCACTCATACCCAAAAAATTTCAATAAATTTTCTGTTTCCTCAAAAGTAAAATCTTTTGGTCTGCTTTTTAGCCTTTTTATTAGTTTTTCTTTTTTACTCACGAAATCCTCCGCTTAAATATAGTATATTTCACTCTTTTTACTTTTGCAACTATTTTTAGTTGCATCATATTAAGACAATTACATTCATATCAAACCACCACCTCATTTTAAGTTAAGCTTTAGGAAAAATTGTGAGAACTCACAGTATGACTATTTTGTTCATATGAAATTAAGATATTTTTATGTTAACACATTTGTTCTATAATGTCAAAAGGGGCTGTCGCAGAATGATCAATTATTGTGATTGTTCTGAGCCCAACTAAGAA
>CAZYUZ010000197.1:0-4089 GCA_964650775.1 uncultured Lachnoclostridium sp.
CTTTCACTGTGAGTGCCGAAAAGCTTCTCCATAAAACTCATAGATTTCTCCTTCTTCTAAATAAAAATATTTTTCCATTTTATTATCAACTATCCCACATCATAGCACAAAAAAAGGTTGCGGTAAACCGCAACCCCTTTATTTTTTTATGAACATTCTGTAAATATTCTCTAAAATACGTTAATTTAGATTTCCGGACCAATCAAACCATAGCTTCCGTTTTTACGCTTATAAACTACATTTACTTCGTCATTCTCTGCATTTAAGAATACGAAGAAATCGTGTCCGATCATTTCCATCTGTAAGCATGCATCTTCCGGATACATTGGTTTTCTTTCGAAATATTTTGTACGGATGATCTGGATTTCTTCTTCTGCATCTGCTTCGTGATTTAAGAATTCCTGTTTGAAGTTTCCGCCGTCCTGATGCTTTGCGATCAGTTTTGTTTTGTGTTTACGAAGCTGACGTTCGATTACTTCTTCTACAAGGTCGATAGACACATACATATCTGAGCTTGTCTGTTCGGAACGGATAATGGTTCCTTTCACCGGAATCGTCACTTCAATCTTTTGATGTCCTTTTTCTACGCTTAAGGTAACGTATACTTCTGTGTCATCTGTGAAATATTTTTCCAGTCTCCCGATTTTGCTTTCCACAGCATCTCTAAGTCCGTCAGTAACTTCAATGTTTTTACCTCTGATAATAAAACGCATAGGCTCATCTCCTTCACTGTTTGATAAATCTATTTTACCATACAATGAGGTTTCATAGAAGCTATTTTTGATGATTTTACGAAAATTTCACACTTATTTTTCGGCTCGGATTTTCTGTAAAACTTCTCTGTAGGAAAGGGTTCCTCCAAAGAGGTCTAACGCACTTCCAATGGTTACATTGATACGGTTACGACCACATTCTTTCACAGAATCCAAATCCGCCATCGTAGTCACACCACCGGCATAAGTGATTGGAATCTCTTTAAAACGCTCCAGCATACGCAGTAAATCCCTGTCTACACCGGATGCTTTTCCCTCCACATCCACTGCGTGAATCAGAAATTCGCTGCAAAATGCTGCAAATTCCTCCAGAAGCGGTTCTCCAAGACGCTGCTTGGTGAATTTCTGCCAACGGTCAGTTACCACATAATACCGTCCGTCCTCTTTTTTTCGGCAGCTAAGGTCGATGACCAGTTTTTCATTCCCAACTTCTTTCTGTAATTTTTCAAGGTTCTCATAGTTTACCTGTCCATCTTTGAACACGTAAGATGTTACAATGACGTGGCTTGCGCCAGCGTCTAAAAATTCGGCGGCATTTTCTGCGGTAATTCCACCGCCGACCTGAAATCCGCCTTGCCAGGTCTTTAAGGCAAGCATCGCCTGTTCTTTTGTTTTTTCATAATATTCGGAATCTTTGGAATTCAGCAGGATAATGTGCCCGCCTTTGATGCCATCCTTTTTATAAAAGTTCGCATAAAATGCGCCGTCCTGTTCGGACACAAAATTTTCTTTTGCCTGATTTCCTTCGTCACGCAGACTGCTTCCTACAATCTGCTTGATTTTTCCGTTGTGAATGTCTATACAAGGTCTAAACTCCACTAAATATTCACTCCTCAATTATTTTGCTATTTCGCATCAATTACATGTCCCATGTTATAGTAACCGGCTTCTTTTCCTGCCAGGAATTTAGCCGCAGCAATCGCTCCATTACCAAAGATTGCTCTGGAATACGCCATATGGGAAATTGTAATAACTTCATCTTTTCCTGCAAAGATTACGTCATGATCTCCGACGATACTTCCGCCGCGGACAGCAGAAATACCAATTTCTTTCGTATCACGAATCTGACGTACCTGACTTCTGTCAAATACATAGTGATACTGATTGTCCATTGCTTCATTGACACTGTCAGCCAGCATGATTGCTGTACCACTTGGAGCATCCAGCTTCTGATTGTGATGTTTTTCAACGATTTCCACATCAAATCCCGCTGGTGCAAGCACTTTCGCTGCCTGTGCTACAAGCTTCTGGATTGTATTGATACCAAGAGACATATTTCCTGATTTTAAGACTGCAATCTTTTTACTTGCTTCTTCTACGTGAAGAAGCTGTTCGTTAGAAAGTCCTGTTGTACAAAGAACTACCGGAATCTGTTTTTCTACACAGTAATCCAAAAGACCGTCCACTGCTTTTGCGGATGCAAAATCAATCACCACATCTGCTTCCACATTACAATCTGCGAGATTTGTAAATACAGGATAACCATTGTCACGGCAATTCACCATATCTACACCAGCAACAATTCTTGCTTCTGTATCATTTTCCAAAAGACCTGTAATCGTCTGACCCATTCTTCCGTTGCATCCATGCATAATCACTTTTATCATATTTCATTCTCCTTTTGTATCACCAAAATCTGTAAAGGGCACAGCCTGTGCCATGCCCTTTAAGTCTCAAATTATTTTACTTCAATGCCAAAATCTTTCATAGCTGCTTTTAAGTTTTCTTTATGTGCATCTTCCATTTCTGTTAAAGGCATACGAAGTGGTCCGCACTCAAATCCCATCAGATTCATGCCTGCTTTTACCGGAATTGGATTTACTTCACAGAAGAGCTGGTCAACGAGTGGAATCGCTTTTAACTGAAGCTCCATACTTCCTCTCACATCACCATCCAAATACATTTCTACGATGTCGTGTGTTTCCTTTGGTGCAACGTTGGATAATACAGAGATTACACCAAGACCGCCAAGAGACAATATAGGTACAATCTGGTCATCATTACCAGAGTACAATTCGATCTCATCACCGCAAAGGCTCATCAGTTTTGCTACCTGAGAAATATTCCCGCTTGCTTCTTTGATACCAACGATATTTTTCACATTTTTTACAAGAGCCGCTGCTGTTTCAGGTAAAATATTACAGCCTGTTCTTCCTGGTACATTGTACATAATGATTGGAAGGTTTACAGCTTCTGCAATTGCTGTATAATGAGCAATCAGACCCTTCTGTGTTGCTTTATTGTAATATGGTGTTACTACTAAAAGGGCATCTGCACCTGATTTTTCAGCTTCCTGTGAAAGGTAGATGGCTGTTTCTGTGCTGTTAGAGCCTGTTCCTGCGATAACCGGAACTCTCTTTGCAACTTTCTTTACACAGTAATCGATTACTTCAATGTGTTCTTCATGGCTTAATGTAGAAGCCTCACCTGTTGTTCCGCAAATAACGATTGCATCTGTTTTGTTTGCAATCTGAAACTCGATGATCTCACCGAGTTTTGGGTAATTAACTTCACCGTTATCAAACATTGGTGTGATGATCGCAACGGCTGCACCTTTAAATACTGACATATTTTTTCCTCCTCATTAGTCTTCTTTTATCGACTTGATTTCGTATACAGCATCTGCATACTGCATTAGTTCTTTATTCATCTGTGTTCCTGTAAAAATCAACTCTGTCCCTTCATCTTTTGCATCGATGAGTACTTTAATATCTTCCATTGTGATGATATTTCTTTCTAAAAGTCCAAGTATCTCATCCAGAACAAGAATCGTGCTTTCTCCTGTTACAAGAACCTTTTTGGCAAAATTCAGACCATTCTTAATGTTATTGATTTCTTCCTTCTTATGCTCTTCAGAAAGCTCTGCAAAAAATTCTGCATTTTTTTCAAAAGAAAACAGTCGCACTTCCGGCTCTAAACGTTTCAGGAAATCTTTTTCTTTTTGATTATTACCCTTTAAAAACTGAATAATCGCTACGGATTCTCCTGCACCGGCTGCACAAATGGCGTGCCCGATTGCGGAAGATGATTTCCCTTTACCATTTCCATAATATACAATGATTGATCCTTGATTCATTATTTCCTCTTCTACACAGCCCTGCGGCCGCGTTTTTGGTGTAAAAGTGAACATTTCTAACGAATTTCCTCTATATTACAACAACATTTATAAAAATGCAATCAGTTTCATTTTTCTTATACATACTCCAGTTTACTGACCGATACTTCATAGGCTACCCGTTTTTCGCTTTCAATTTCATCCAGCTTCTTCATATATTCTCTGCTCTGGATCCTTCCCCAGACGGCACAGCGCTCACCC
>CAZYUZ010000198.1:0-4047 GCA_964650775.1 uncultured Lachnoclostridium sp.
CCTGATGTTGATGAAATCGGTATGTCACACCTTGGCATTCAGATTTTATATGATATGTTCAACAAAAGAGAAGATGTCTGGTGTGAGAGAGTGTATTCTCCATGGACAGATTTAGATCAGATCATGAGGGAGAAAAACATCCCTCTGTTTGCGCTGGAAAGCCAGGATGCGATCAAGGATTTTGATTTTCTTGGAATTACGATCCAGTATGAAATGTGTTATACAAACATTTTACAGGTGCTGGAATTATCACAGATTCCGTTGCTGACAGAAGAACGTACAAAAGAACATCCTTTTGTAATCGGCGGAGGTCCATGTACTTACAACCCGGAACCACTGGCTGATTTCTTTGACCTTTTCTATATGGGTGAAGGAGAAACTGTTTATGGACAGCTTCTGGATGCCTACAAGGAATGGAAAGCAAGCGGTGCATCCAGAGAGGAATTCCTTCGCATTGCCAGTCACATTCCTGGCATTTATGTACCTTCTTTATATGAGGTATCTTACAAGGAAGATGGTACTATTTTGGAAATGAAGCCAAAATACGATGATGTACCTGCAAAAGTAGACAAGCAGATCGTGATGGAAATGTCGGAAGCGCCATATCCTGAAAAACCTGTCGTTCCATTTATCAAGGCAACGCAGGACCGAGTTGTCCTTGAAATCATGCGTGGCTGCATCCGAGGATGCCGTTTCTGCCAGGCAGGAATGTTATACCGTCCAACAAGACAGAAAGATGTGAGTGTCTTAAAAGACTACGCATATAAAATGCTGAAAAATACCGGACATGAGGAAATTTCCTTAAGTTCTTTAAGTTCCAGTGATTATAAAGACTTAGAAGAATTGGTAACCTTCTTAATTGATGAATTTAAAGGCAAAGGGATTAATATTTCTCTGCCATCCCTGCGTATTGATGCATTCTCGTTGGATGTTATGAGCAAGGTACAGGACATCAGAAAGAGTTCTTTAACATTTGCGCCGGAAGCGGGTTCTCAGCGTATGAGAAATGTAATTAACAAAGGCTTAACGGAAGATGATATTTTACGCGGTGCCGGACTTGCCTTTGAAGGCGGCTGGAATAAAGTAAAACTTTATTTCATGCTTGGTCTTCCTACGGAAACAGAAGAAGATATGAAAGGCATTGCACATCTGGCTGAAAAAATTGCCAAGAGATATTATGAAATTCCAAAGGAGCAGAGAAATGGAAAATGCCAGATTACCATCAGTACATCCTTCTTTGTTCCAAAACCATTTACACCATTCCAGTGGGCTCCGATGAGCACTATGGACGAATTCCTTGGTAAAGCAAGAATTGTAAATACGGAAGTAAAAGAACAATTAAACCGTAAGAGTTTAAAATATAACTGGCATCAGGCAGATGTCACAATTTTAGAAGGTCTTCTTGCAAGAGGTGACCGAAAAGTTGCGAAAGCAATATTAGCAGCTTACAAAAAAGGCTGTATCTATGATGCATGGGGTGAACAGTTCCATTATGACAGATGGTTAGAAGCCTTTGAAGAAACCGGTCTTGATCTTGATTTCTACACAACAAGACCTCGAGAATTAGATGAAGTGTTCCCATGGGATTTCATTGATATTGGTGTGACAAAGAAATTCTTAGAAAGAGAATGGAAGCGTGCCACAGATGAGACAGTGACTCCAAACTGTCGTATGCAGTGTTCCGGCTGCGGGGCAATGAAGTACGAAGGAGGTGTCTGCTATGAACATTAGAATGAAATTTAAAAAGCATGGCTGTATGAAATTCATTGGTCATCTGGATATTATGAGATATTTTCAGAAAGCGATCAGACGCGCGGATATTGATATTGCATATTCTGAAGGATTCAGCCCTCATATGATCATGTCCTTTGCAGCACCACTTGGTGTAGGACTTACATCTGAAGGAGAGTATGTTGATTTACAGGTAAAATCCTGTACAAGCTCTAAAGCAGCAGTCGATGCTCTGAACAGTGTGATGGTGGAAGGAATGGAAGTTGTTTCTTTCAAATTACTTCCAGAAACCGTCAAAAATGCCATGGCAAGTGTTGCAGCAGCTGACTATTTCGTAAATTTCCGTGAAGGTTATGCTCCGGAAAATTGGGAAGAAAAGTTTGAAAGCTTCTTACAGAAAGAAGAAATGCTGATAGTTAAGAAAACAAAACGCTCTGAAGCAGAAGTTGATTTAAAACCAATGCTTTACAAAGCAAAAATCAAAGAAAACGGTATTTTTATGCAGGTAGCCTGCGGAAGTGTCAACAACTTGAAACCGGAGCTTGTGATGGAAGCTTTTGCAAAAGATGCCGGCATTGAACTTGCACCATTTGCATTGGAAGTATGCAGACTGGAGGTTTATGCAGATCTTGGCGACGAACAGACCAGAAAACTTGTACCATTAGAGGAATTAGGTGAAGATATTGAGCCATAAATTAATTATTACCAAAGTGCCATATGTCAGCAGATATGCTGCAGATGATCAGACAAAAACCATCTCTGTTTTAATGAACCATAAAGAATGTCTTGAAATTTCCTGCGATATTGAAGAAGAACGTTCATTAATTGGGAATATTTATGTTGGAAAAGTAAAAAATATCGTAAAAAACATTGATGCAGCATTCGTAGAAATCAAAAAAGGAGTTCTTTGTTTTCTTCCGTTATCAGAAGCAGAGGGCGCAATTTTTACGAACCATAAAGAACATGAAAAACTTGTTGTAGGAGATGAACTTCTTGTACAAGTCTTAAAAGATGGTGTAAAGACAAAAGCACCGGTTGTTTCAACAAATTTGAATTTCACAGGCAGATATTTCGTCTTTACGACCAAGCGTAAAGACGAGCTTGGTATTTCCAATAAGCTGGGCGACGAAGACAGACAGCGTCTGCAGGAATATGCACAGAAAAAAGAAACAGATTCTTTTGGTATGATCCTTCGTACCAATGCAAAAAATGCTTCAGAAGAAGAACTGGATGCAGAATATGAATATTTAAAAGAAGTACACAATAAGGTTGTAAATTTTGGCGTTCATAAAACCGCTTTTTCCCTTCTGATGCAGGATGAAGCGCCATATATCAAGCAGCTTCGTAATATTCGTCAGGATGAACTGGAAGAAATCATTACAGATGATCAAGAGATTTATGATCAGGCATATGAATTTTTGAAAGACCATCAGCCAGGCGATCTTGAAAAATTAAGACTCTATGAGGATGCTTCCTATTCTCTCTGGAATCTTTATGGTCTGGAAACAATACTGGATGATGCCACCAGAACCCGTGTATGGCTCAAATCCGGCGGTTATCTTGTAATCGAACCAACAGAAGCCCTGACAGTGGTCGATGTCAATACGGGCAAATATGAAGGCGGCAGAAATGCAGATGCAACCTTTGTAAAGATCAATCAGGAAGCGGCAGTGGAAACAGCAAGACAGTTACGTCTGCGCAATATTTCCGGAATCATCATTATCGATTTTATTGATATGAAAACAGAAGCTGATAAACTGGATGTGCTTTCTACCTTAAACAAAGAATTAAAGAGAGATCCGGTTAAAGCCACATTGGTTGATATGACAAAATTAAATCTTGCGGAAGTGACCCGTAAGAAAGTAAAGAAGAGCTTAAGGGAGCAGTTAGGCAATTATGATTACCGTAGAAATTAGAAAATCTAATGGTGAATATGCCGGGTTTTCCAGTAAAGGACATGCCGGCTATGCAGAAGAAGGCTATGATATTATCTGTGCAGCAGTCTCTGTACTGACAGTAAATACGATCAATTCGATTGAAAAGTTTACAGATGATGCGTTCAAAGCAGAAGCCAAGGATGGGATGGTACGCTGGAAATTTACAGAACTTCCATTGTCAAAAGAAGCAAAACTTCTGATGGATTCTCTTGTTTTAGGACTGGAAGATATTCAGGAAAACTATGGAAAAAAATATATAAAAATTGTTGAAAAAAGCTTGACTTAAGAGGGTTTTGCTGTTATTATATAGCAGATGCCGCGTAATGGGGTTTAAGAGTCATGTAAATGGCCACCGAAGTTAGCGAGTAAATATTATAGG
>CAZYUZ010000199.1:0-4037 GCA_964650775.1 uncultured Lachnoclostridium sp.
GGGCTTGTGCTAAAATTACTCTGTTCGACACGTAGGAGGTGTAATCATGAGAATTTTTCTTACAATTTTATTTGTAATTGTTTGTATCGCATTATCAGTAGTTGTATTACTTCAGGAAGGTAAATCAGGTCTTGGATCATTAGCAGGCGGAAACAGCGAATCATTCTGGGGCAAAAACCAGGGTCGTTCAGCGGAAGGTATTCTTGCGAAAGCTACTAAAATTTTAGCAATCGTGTTTATCCTGCTTGCGTTATTACTGAACATGAACTTGTTTTAATTAAGAGCACTCTTGAAGCAATCAAGAGTGCTTTTTAAATTTGCAAGCAAATTTAAAAGCCTTCGGCGGATCGCACCTCGCGAAGCGGAAATTGATGCTTCGCATCACGCTCGGGCGGGCAAAAGTCGCAAGCGACTGTTGATTTTATAGGAGTTTTATGGAAAAAGAAATTTATACAGGAAAATTTATTGCAAATGCCAAAGGCTTCGGTTTCGTAGAAGTGGAAGATTTGGAAACTGACATCTTTATCGGAGATATGGATGTCAAAGGTGCCATGCACGGTGATACGGTTGAAGTACGTATCCGTACTTATCGAGGAGGAAAGCGTCCAGAGGGTGTGATCGTAAAAATTTTAGAGCGTGGTATTACAGAAGTGGTGGGTACTTTCCAGAGAAGAAAAAATTTTGGCTTTGTAGTCAGCGATAATCAGAAAATTTTACAGGATATTTTTATTCCGCTGGAAGCAATGAACGGTGCCCTGGATGGACAGAAAGTTGTGGCAGAGATTACATCTTATGCGGAAAAAGGGAAAAAACCAGAAGGAAAAATTAAAGAAGTATTAGGATTTCTTGAGATTCCGGGGACAGATATTCTTTGTATTGCAAAGGAATATCAGCTGCCACTGGGATTTACAGAGAAGCAGTTGAATCAGGCAGAGCGTGTGGCGAAACCGGTATCTGAGGCGGACATGTATGGACGCATGGACCTTCGCGACGTGGTTATGGTGACTATTGACGGAGAAGATGCAAAGGACCTGGACGATGCTGTTTCTATGGAAAAAGTGGGTGACTTTTATCGACTGGGTGTTCACATTGCGGATGTGGCAAATTATGTGCAGGAAAGCAGTGCGCTGGATAAAGAAGCATTAAAGCGCGGGACAAGTGTTTATCTTGTAGACCGTGTGATTCCGATGCTTCCAAAAGCACTTTCTAATGGAATCTGCTCTTTAAATGCGGGAGAAGATAGACTGGCTCTTAGCTGTATCATGGATGTGGATGAGAAAGGAAATGTAGTGAATCATACTATCGCAGAAACTGTGATTCATGTGAATGAACGTATGACCTACACCAGTGTGAAAAAGATGCTGGAAGACCATGACGCAACCGAGTGTGAAAAATATAAAGATTTAGTGCCAATGTTTGAAATGATGGCTCATGTGGCAGGTATTTTACGTGAAAAACGCAGCCGCAGAGGAAGTATTGACTTCGATTTTCCTGAAACAAAGGTCAAGTTAAATGCCCTTGGTCAGGCAGTGGATATTTTGCCATATGAACGAAATACTGCTACAAAACTGATCGAAGATTTCATGCTTTTGGCAAATGAAACTGTTGCAGAGCATTTCTTCTGGCAGGAGCTGCCATTTGTATACAGAACTCATGAAAAGCCAGACCCGGAAAAAATGACGAAGCTTGGTATTTTTATCCGAAATTTTGGATATTATTTCAAAGCAGGGAATGGAGAGGTTCATCCAAAGGAATTACAGAAGCTGCTTGATAAGATTTCCGGAACAAAGGAAGAGGCGCTTCTGAGCAGACTGACGCTTCGTTCCATGCAAAGAGCTGCTTATACAACAGAATGCTCTGGACATTTTGGTTTGGCAGCCAAGTATTATTGCCATTTTACATCGCCAATCCGCCGTTATCCGGATTTGCAGATTCACAGAATCATTAAGGATTCTCTTCGTGGACGGTTAAATGATAGAAAGCTCGCTCATTATGCGAAAATTCTGCCTGAAGTTGCGTTACAGAGTTCTAAGATGGAGCGTCGTGCGGACGAAGCAGAACGTGAAACTGTAAAGATGAAAAAGGCAGAATACATGAAAGACCACCTTGGAGAAATCTACGAAGGTGTTATTTCCGGAGTGACCAATTATGGAATTTATGTGGAACTTGACAATACCGTAGAAGGCATGGTACATGTAAATTCAATGAGAAATGATTATTACTATTTTGATGAAATCCACTACGAACTGGTGGGACAGGACAGTGGTGTGAAATATAAGCTTGGTGAGCGTGTGCTCGTACAGGTAAAGAGAGTCGATATGGCATCAAAGACCATTGATTTTCGACTGATTGACAGGGAGGACATTAACGATGGCGAAGGCTCCGAAGGAGAATGTGAAGTTAATTGCCAATAACAAAAAGGCGTTTCACGATTATTTTATCGAAGAAAAATATGAAGCAGGAATTTCTTTGGCAGGGACAGAAGTGAAGTCTCTGCGTCAGGGAAAATGCAGCATCAAAGAATCCTTCATCCGTATTGAAAAAGGGGAAGTATTTATTTATGGTATGCACATCAGTCCTTACGAAAAAGGAAACATTTTCAATAAGGACCCGCTGCGTGTAAAGAAGCTTTTACTTCATAAATATGAAATCAATAAAATGGCAGGGAAAATTGCTGAAAAGGGGTATACACTAGTTCCGCTTCAGGTATACTTTAGAGGAAGCCTTGTAAAGGTGGAAATCGGTCTTGCCAAAGGTAAAAAGCTTTACGATAAACGTCAGGATATCGCAAAGAAAGACCAGAAGAGAGAGGCGGAAAAAGAATTTAAGATTCGCAATCTTTAAAAAAGATTAAGAAATGTTATGTTGACTTCCTGGGAGGTTTTGCATATAATGATTATGCGATTTCTTTAGCAAACAGGCGAAAGCCATAACGGTACAAGGGCTTGTACTGGTTTCGACAGGGGTTTTGCAGCTGGTGAAGCTATCCGCATGCAATGCGTTAAATGGCAAACTTAAATATAAACGCTGAAGAAAATTTAGCATACGCTGCTTAATTAAGCGGCCGTCTGACCTAGTGGACCTACACATTAGGACCCAGGCGTCGATTTTGTAGGAAACGACACATGCAAAGCTTTGCGTATGTGGGCGTAATATGAAGCTACCAAAGCCGGAAGGATGTTCGTTTTCGTCCGGTGGAGGGAATGTCAAAGAACGGACTATGATAGTAGAAGAACAGGGAATAGGCTTTTGGACGCGGGTTCAATTCCCGCCAGGTCCACTAAAAAAAGATGTTGGAATTGTTAGTTCTGACATCTTTTTTGTTATGTAAAAATGTATGAATACATTGAATTTATCGAGTGAAAAGTGTATGATAACCCGTAGATTATAACAAAATGATATAGATTAAAATAACGAGGATGAGAAGAAATGATTCAGGTAGAAAATTTATCCTATAGTTTTCCAACAAAGGAATTATATAAAAAGGTATCTTTTACATTAGAAGATGGGCAGCACTGCGCGTTTATCGGAAGTAATGGGACAGGAAAGACCACATTGGTGGATATGATCATTGACCCGGAGAAATATTTATACGATGGGAAGATTATCAAAAGCGACGAATGCAGAATCGGCTATGTCAATCAGTTCTCAAAGCTTGAAAAAGACCAGGCGAAAACTGTTTTTGAATATTTAAGTGAAAAATTTGTAGAAAATCAGATGGAAACTGCCAAAGTCTGTGAAGAAATGGCAGTGGCAGAAGATTTGGAGCCGGTATTTGCCCGTTATCAGGAGTTGATGGACTTATTTACAGCCATGGACGGAGATAATTATGAAAGTAATATCAAAAAGCAGTTATATCTGGTAGGGATGACAAATCATGAACATACTGAGATTTCAGCCTTAAGCGGTGGGGAATATAAGCTTTTACAGGTTATGAAGGAAATGCTTCAGCAGCCAAATCTGCTGATCATGGACGAGCCGGATGTATTCCTTGATTTTGAAAATTTAAATGGACTGATGGAACTGATTAATTCTTA
>CAZYUZ010000200.1:0-3954 GCA_964650775.1 uncultured Lachnoclostridium sp.
CTATGGTAACATTGTCAGAAGAAAGCAGACGTATGCAGGAAATGATGAGAATGTACGGTATGGCGGGCATGGATCCATCTATGTTCGGCGGTGACGAAACACTTGTCTTAAATGCAAATAATAAGCTTGTTCAGTATGTTTTAGCAAACAAAGATGCAGAAAACACGAATCTTTTCTGTGAACAGCTCTATGACCTTGCAATGATCAGTCACAAACCGCTTTCGCCGGAAGCAATGACAAAATTTATCGCAAGAAGCAATCAGATCATGATGCTGCTTGCAAAATAAGAATGTAAAAACAGGAGGTCAGCTTACAAAAAGCTGATCTCCTGTTGCTTTAAGAACCGTTTTACCATGTCATCCCAGGCGTGTTCTAAAGATTTGTCCAAAGTAAACAGACTGAGATTTGTTGCAGTGATAACGTTCAATGCTCCGTTATCGTAGCGGACATTGATGAGCAGTCCTGATACATTTTCCGGCTGAATTGAGGTGATTCCGGAAGAAGTAAGAAGTTTACTGGTATTTTCTTTAGATAGCTGGAAGGTAAATTGAAACCCAAGTGGTGTTTTTTTACCTTTGATCAGTTCCAGACAGAAAGGCTTTACTTCTTTCCAAAGGGAAAATTCTCTGGTTTCAAGACCTCGTTCTTCGATCTCTTCTTCTGTAAAGAAGTCTTTGTGTACCCTTCCCTCTATGCGAAATGTGTTATAAGTTGTAACATATCCTTCTACAAGAAGAAAATTGTCGAATGTCTGAGAGAGCAGAAGTTTGCTCATAAAGTGTTTGATATCCTGAATTTGTAATGCGATCATAAAAATTCTCCTAAATACTACTGATAGTATAGCTCTAAAAAGAGGAGGAATCAATGTGGTTTTCAAGAGAAGCAGGATTGTTCAGTAAAATTTGCGGAAAAACATGGATTTTTCACAAAAGTATGATATAATCATGCTTAGTTTATAAAACAACAATGGATTGTGAGGAGCATAACAGATGAGTCAGGAAAAAGTAAACCAGTATAAAGAAAATAAGAAGAATAGAAAAGAAATTGCGAAAAAAGCAAAACGGAAATCCATGATCACAAAAATCTGTGCCGGTGTTGTTGGCGCAGTATTAGTTGTATGGATTGGATATTCTGCAGTAGTAACAATTCAGAATGCAGAAGGACCTGCAGTAACAGTTGATACAACAGCAGTTTCTGAATATGTGAATGGCTTAGAATAAATTAACTTGAAGGGAATCCCGTATGAGATTCCCTTTTTTGTGTGGGCATGTAAAATGCGATTTAGCGAAAGAGAGGGAAAGAGATGAAACTTAATTACAAAAGAACCCTGCTGATCGGTCTTGCATTTTTATCAATCAGTGCATTTTGGCAGATGTATGATAATATCGTTCCATTAATTTTGAAAAACACCTTCCATATGAAGGAAACGATGACAGGTATTATCATGGCAGGAGATAATGTACTTGCACTGTTCCTGCTGCCAATTTTTGGTGCGTTATCTGATAAAGTGGATACAAAAATCGGAAAGCGTATGCCATTCATTTTAGTGGGTACAACATTGGCAGTCATTCTGTTAATGGTTCTGCCATATGCTGACCGTACAAAGAATCTGGTGATGTTCGTAGCAGTTTTATTTATGCTGTTGATTTCCATGGGACTTTACCGTTCACCGGCAGTTGCTTTGATGCCTGATCTGACACCGAAGCCACTGCGAAGCAAAGGGAATGCAGTCATCAACCTGATGGGGGCTGTGGGTGGTTTGTATGCCCTTGCCATGATTCAGTTTGTTGTGGGTCCTGGGGATACACCGGATTATTATCCATTGTTTATTTCAATTGCTGCATTTATGGCAGTTTGTGTGCTCATTCTCTTCCTGACAATTAAGGAAAAGAAACTGAGTGCTGAAATTGTAACTGATAATGAAGATGATGATATTCCGGCTGTTTCCAGTACAGCAGAACTTCCAAAAGAAGTAAAACGAAGCCTGATTTTTATTTTATTATCAGTAGCTATGTGGTTTACTGCATACAATGGTGTTACCACTGCATTTTCCAGATATGCCACCACTGTCTGGGGCATGGAAGGCGGCGGTTATGCAAGCTGTTTAATGGTATGTACAGTTGCTGCCATCATCAGCTATATTCCGATTGGTATCATTTCAGGTAAAATCGGACGTAAGAAATCGATTTTGATTGGTATTGTATTACTTGGGTTATGCTTTGGTGTTGCGGGTATTTTTAACTCATACCATCCAATTATGAATGTGTTCTTTGCAATCATCGGATTTGCGTGGGCATCTATCGGGGTAAACTCTTTACCAATGGTTGTAGAAATGTGTTCAGCAGCGGATGTTGGTAAATACACAGGTTACTATTATACATTCTCCATGTCTGCACAGGTAATTACACCAATCCTGTCAGGTTTCTTGCTGGAGCATGTTTCCTACAGAGTATTATTCCCATATGCAGTATTTTTCGCTGCATTGGCATTTATCTGTATGACTCAGGTAAAACATGGGGATGCGAAACCAATCCAGAAAAAGAGTCTGTTAGAAAACTTTGATGTGGATGACTAAATATTAGAGATTTAAGAAAGAAGTGCATTTGATGATGAAGGTTTTGCTGATTTTATTGATCATTTTGCTGGTATTGTATTTGTTTCTTGCAGCACCGCGAATGATTGGTCGAGCAGACCGCACGCCGTTTGTGGGGCATAAATATTATGCTCATAGAGGACTTTTTGATAATAAGAGCGAGGCTCCGGAAAATTCATTAGCCGCGTTTCGAAAGGCTGTAGATGCCGGATATGGTATGGAGCTGGATGTACAGCTTACAAAAGACGACAAACTGGTGGTTTTCCATGACGCCACATTAAAACGTATGTGCGGTGTGGAAGGCAATGTGTGGGATTACACATTGGAAGAATTGCAGCAGTTCCATCTTGCAGATTCCAATGAAAAAATCCCGACCTTTGAAGAAGTGCTGCGGCTTGTGGATGGTCAGGCACCACTGATCGTGGAATATAAGCTGGACAGACCGCTTACAAAAGTCTGCGAACTGGGAAATGAGCTGTTGAGCCATTACAATGGCGCTTACTGCATTGAAAGTTTCCATCCGTTTGCGCTGATGTGGTACAAAAAGCATCGTCCGGATGTCTTAAGAGGACAGCTTTCGGGAAATCTTGCGAAGGAAACGAAGAATCCGAAAAATAAGATCATTTATACACTGGTAACCCATCTTTTAACGAATGTATTGACCAGACCGGATTTTATCGCTTATGATCATCGATATGTAAATAACATTTCCAGGAGAGTATGTCGATGGCTTGGGGCTTTATCAGTGACCTACACAATTAAGAGTGTAGAACGATATGAAGAAGTAAAGAATGAGTTTGACTTGTTCATTTTCGATAGCTGTATCTTAAAATAATTAGTAATGGCGTGACCGTTTTGGTCACGCCATTTTTGTGAAAAGATTATTTTTTGTTCTGTTCTACTTCCTGCAGTTTCATTGCACGTACTTTTAATGGAAGACCGAATAATGTGATGAATCCATCTGCATCATGGTGGTCATATAAGTCACCTGTTGTGAAGGAAGCTAAGGATTCGCTGTATAAGCTGTATGGAGAAGTTGTACCAGCTTTTGAGATATTACCTTTGTAAAGCTTGAATTTTACTTCACCTGTTACACATTCCTGTGTGCTTGCAACGAATGCACGAAGTGCATCGCAAAGTGGTGTGAACCATTTTCCTTCGTAAACAACCTGTGCCATTTTGTTTCCGATATCTTTTTTCATTTCCATAGTCGCACGGTCAAGAACGAGTTCTTCTAACTGTTTGTGTGCTTCCATCAGGATTGTTCCGCCCGGTGTTTCATATACACCACGGGATTTCATACCAACGACACGGTTTTCAACGATATCAACAATACCGATACCATGTTTTCCACCAAGAAC
>CAZYUZ010000201.1:0-3940 GCA_964650775.1 uncultured Lachnoclostridium sp.
TTCGATGAAAGAGCAGTGGGAACTGATTGCGAACCAGTGTGTGATGCAGCCTGTGAAAGAGACAGAGGAATTGCTTGAGAAGCTTCCATATGAATTGACGAATGCTCAGAAGAAGGTATGGAAAGAAATTTCCGATGATTTGCAAGGACCGAAACTTATGTCCCGATTGATTCAGGGGGATGTTGGAAGTGGTAAGACAATTCTTGCGTTTTTAGCTCTCCTGACAGCCAAAGGAAATGGTTATCAGGGTGCGATGATGGCGCCAACGGAAGTGCTTGCAAAACAGCATTTTGAAGGGCTGATGGAATTAAAGGAAAAATATGGTCTGCAGTTTCATGCGTTGCTTTTGGTAGGTTCTATGACTGCGAAAGAGAAACGTCTGGCTTATGAGCAGATTACTTCTGGGGAAGCAGATATTGTCATTGGAACCCATGCAATCATTCAGGATAAAGTGGAATTTGCCAATCTTGGACTGGTAATTACGGATGAGCAACATCGTTTTGGTGTAAAACAGCGAGAGGTACTCAGTCAGAAAGGTCTGCATCCGCACGTTTTGGTTATGAGTGCCACACCGATTCCTCGTACATTGGCGATTATCATTTATGGTGATTTGGATATTTCAATTATTGATGAGATGCCGGCAAACCGTATACCGATTAAAAACTGTGTGGTAGATGATGGATGGCGTCCGAAGGCATATTCTTTTATTAAAAAAGAGGTGACTGCAGGTCATCAGGCCTATGTGATCTGTCCAATGGTTGAAGAAAATGAGGAACTGGAGCTTGAGAATGTCATCGACTATGCTGAAAAGTTGAAAAATGAGCTTCCAGACATCAAAGTGGCCTATCTGCATGGAAAAATGAAACCGGCTGAGAAAAATGAAATCATGGAAGCATTTGGACGAAATGAGATTCAAGTGCTTGTTTCAACTACGGTTATCGAGGTTGGAATCAATGTGCCGAATGCTACGGTCATGATGGTAGAAAATGCAGAGCGTTTTGGACTGTCTCAGCTTCATCAGTTACGAGGTCGTGTTGGTCGTGGAAATGCACAGTCTTATTGTATTTTTATGAGCAATTCCAAAGGAAAAGAAACAAAACAGCGTTTGGATATTTTAAATAAATCAAATGATGGTTTTTATATTGCAAGCGAGGATCTGAAGCTTCGCGGACCGGGAGATTTATTTGGAATCCGTCAGAGCGGCGATCTTAGATTTACCTTGGGAGACATCTTTACGGATGCGCAGATTCTAAAAGAAGCCTGTGAAGCAGCGGAAGAATATGGTCATTTGGCGAATGTTTCTTCTGTAAATATAAACCTTTAAAATATTGTTTTTGAGTTTGGAAAAAGTTTGTCAGATTTTGAAACAATTGACAGAGTATTAAAAATATTTCTCCACATACTAGGATTGTAACATGAAGCAGACGAAAATCTTAGAAACAGGATTTGAAAGAAAACGCTTCAAGCTTACAACAACAAATCGCAAAAAAGAAAATTTGCAACAAGGAGGAAGAAACTATGTCAAACAGATCTTCAAACAGAGCAGCAGTACCTGAAGCAAAAAGTGCTTTAGACAAATTCAAATATGAGGTAGCAAGCGAACTTGGTGTACCTTTATCAGATGGTTACAACGGAAACTTAACATCTGCACAGAATGGTTCTGTAGGCGGATATATGGTTAAGAAAATGATTGAAGCTCAGGAACGTCAGATGTCTGGTAAATAAGAAATGAGCTATGGCAGCGGGGTAGAAATGCCCCGCTGTTTCTATAAAAAAATATATTGACATATCAGGTGGATTTTTATATCATATAGCTATAGTTAGAAACAACTAACTAAAAAGAGAAGTGTGAAAGTGTAGTACTTACATATTTTTTTAAACAATGGTTAGTTGAAACTAACATAAAGGAGGTAAATTATGAGCGTAGTTATTATTGGCGGAAATGAATGTATGGTATGTCAGTACGAAAAAATCTGTAAACAGTATGGATATAAAGCAAAAATCTTTGCAAAGGAGCGCAGCGGTTTTAAGAAAAAGCTGGGATGTCCTGATCTGATGATTTTGTTTACAAATACGGTATCTCACAAGATGGTAAATAGTGCCGTAACAGAGGCGAAGCGTAACAATATCCGTCTCGCAAGAGCACATTCCAGCAGTGCAGCTGCTCTCATCAGTGTATTAGAGGAACACAAAGCAGGTTAAATAAAAATAGATAAATTACTTGAATTAATTGTGCAATCGCAATAAAATAGAAGGGAAATTTTATTGCGAAAGGACAAATGATTTGAAAACAGGACTTGTTTTAGAAGGGGGAGGGACCAGAGGTATTTATACTGCTGGTGTGTTGGATGTTTTTTTAGAACATGATGTTCATTTCGATGGAGTGATCGGAGTGTCTGCAGGAGCGATTCATGGCTGCTCTTATGTGTCAAAGCAGAAAGGACGAAGCATTCGTTATTATAAAAAGTACAGCAGTGATCCAAGATTTATGGGGATTCGAAGCTGGCTGAAAACCGGAGATTTCATTGGAGCAGATTTCTGTTATCATGAGCTTCCGGAAAAGCTGGATATTTATGATCATGAAGCTTTTCTTGCAACGACTACCAAATTTTATGCAGTCTGTACAGATGTGGAAACTGGTAAAGCAGTTTATCATCATTTTACGGATATGCGAAAAGAGATTGATTATTTAAGGGCCTCAGCTTCACTGCCTTATTTTTCAAGAATTGTAGAAATTGACGGCGGAAAATATCTGGATGGCGGCTGTGCTGACAGCGTACCGATAGAAGCATTCCAGAAAATGGGATATGAAAAAAATGTGATCGTTCTTACCAGACCGGCGGGGTATCGCAAGAAGGCGGAAAATCCTGCGCTTTCTTCATTGTTTTATCGAAAATATCCTGAATTTGCAGATCGATTAAAAAAACGTTATCTGGATTACAATGAAACGATGGATAAAATTGAGCAGATGGAAAAGGACGGAAGTGTTCTTGTGATCCGCCCAGAGTCTGCGCTAAATATTGGTAGATTAGAAAATAATCCTGAGAAGACACAGGAGATTTATGATGTGGGATATCAGGATGGGTTAAATATGATAAAAAAAGTGAAGGCATTTTCATTGTAAATCGTCTTCTGTAAAAGTCTTGAATTTATAGTCTTTCCACTGCGGAAGCGGCTGATTAGATTCAAGGCTTTTTTTGATGTCTCCATAATAGTGCAGTTTTCGAAGCAGATGGGCATAGCTTTCCTGTAAACTTTTGATTTGCTCCGTTACGGAAGTTTTATGAGTGTTTAAAAGATGCATAATATCGTCGATATGCTCTGCTTCCTCTGATTCATAAGAGAAAAACTCTTTCAACTGTGAAATGCTCATTCCAGCGTTTTTAAAACAGCAGATTGTTTTAAGCCGATTAACGTGACAATCCTCATAAATACGCTGCCCTGAATCGGTTCTCCTAATATTTGTCAATATTCCCATGTCTTCATAATATCGCAGTGTTGATGTTGGTAATTGAAACATTTCTGAAATTTCCCGAATCGTATATTGTGCCATTTTATTTCCCTCATAAAAAATTCTTCTTGCCTTCAAGTATACTTGAAGCAGTAAGCTAATGTAAAGAAAAAATCAGGAGGTATCCTATGAAAAAAGTAAATTTTGGTAACACAGGCTTACAGGTCCCTGCAATTATTGTAGGCTGCATGAGATTAAACAGCCTTGATGCAACTTCTGCTGCAAAACATATTGAAAATGCGGTAGCACATGAAGTGAATTTCTTCGATCATGCAGACATTTATGGAAAGGGTGAATGTGAAGAAATCTTTGGAAAGGCATTAAAACTGACAAATATTAAGAGAGAAGATATTTTTGTACAGTCAAAATGTGGAATTATTCCAGGGGTAATGTTTGATCTTTCAAAGGAACATATCATTGATTCAGTTG
>CAZYUZ010000202.1:0-3884 GCA_964650775.1 uncultured Lachnoclostridium sp.
GCAGACAATGATTATTCTGATGCAGAGCTTCTCGTACTTCCGGGAGGAATGCCGGGGACCACAAATCTTGGAAACCATGAAGGATTATGCGGACTTTTAAAGAAACATTATGCAGAAGAAAAGAAAATTGCAGCCATCTGCGCTGCACCAAGTGTTTTTGGACAGCTTGGATTTTTAAATGGCAGAGTAGCCACCTGTTATCCGGGATTTGAAAGTAAATTAAAAGGTGCCATTGTGTGTGCTGCAAAAGTAGCAGTGGATGGAAATGTGACAACTGCCAAAGGAATGGGAGCAGCAATTGATTTTTCATTGAAGCTCATTGAGCAGCTTGATTGTAAGGAAACAGCGGACAAAATCAGTGAAGGAATCATCTATAGCCAGTATGAATAATCAAAAAAGGTGAAAATACCGCATTTTTACGTGCTTCAGAGACAAAAAGTACTGGAAATTTGCAAATGTCTATGTTATACTCTTCTAATGTGTAATCATGCGATAAGCATGTTTTATGAAGTAATAAAAAAATTTAACATAGAATGTTAAGGAGGATAAACATGAGCGTAAAAGTTGAAACACTTGAGAAGAACATGGCAAAGCTTGTAATCGAAGTGCCAGCAGAAGAATTAGAAAAAGCACTTCAGGCAGCTTATAACAAAAACAAAAAAAATATCAGCGTTCCAGGATTCCGTAAAGGCAAAGTACCACGTCAGATGGTAGAAAAAATGTACGGACCAGGTTTCTTCTATGAAGATGCAGCAAATATGCTGATTCCTGTAGAATATGAAAAAGCAGCAAATGAATGTGGTTTAGAACTCGTTTCCAGACCAGTCATCGATATCGAACAGATCGAAAAAGGCAAACCATTCATCTTCACAGCTGAAGTTGCTGTAAAACCAGAAGTAACATTAGGCGAATACAAAGGACTTGAAGTTGCAAAAACTGAAGTAGAAGTTACTGAAGAAGAAGTAGCTGCAGAACTTGAAAAAGAAAGAGAAAAAAATGCAAGAACAATCAGCGTAGAAGACAGAGCAGTTGAAAACGGTGATATGATCATGCTTGACTTTGAAGGTTTTGTAAACGGTGTTGCATTTGATGGCGGCAAAGGCGAAAACTATCCATTAACAATCGGTTCTAACGCATTCATCCCAGGATTTGAAGAACAGTTAGTTGGTGCAAAGATCGGTGAAGACGTTGAAGTAAACGTAACATTCCCAGAAGAATACCAGGCTCCGGAACTTGCTGGATGTGCAGCAGTATTCAAATGTAAAGTAAATGAAATCAAAGTAAAAGAACTTCCGGAATTAGACGATGATTTCGCACAGGATGTTTCTAAATTTGATACATTAGCTGAATACAAAGAAGATGTTCAGGCTAAATTAGCAGCAAACAAAGCAGATGCAGCGAAGAGAGCAAAAGAAGACGCAGTGATCGAAAAAATCATTGAAAATGCACAGATGGATATTCCAGAAGCAATGATCGATACACAGGCTCGTCAGTTAGTAGATGAATTTGCTCAGAGAATTCAGGCTCAGGGTCTTTCCTTCGAACAGTACTTACAGTTCACAGGCATGACACTGGATACTGCTTTAGAACAGATGAAACCAAACGCTGTAAAACGTATCCAGAGCAGACTTGTATTAGAAGCTGTTGTAAAAGCTGAAAACATCGAAGTAGCTGATGAAGACGTAAAAGCTGAAATCGCTAAGATGGCTGAAACTTACAAGATGGATGCAGACAAACTTGCAGAAATCATGAGTGATGAAGAAAAGAAACAGATCCAGATGGATATGGCAATTGAAAAAGCAGTAGAACTCGTTACTGAAGCTGCAAAAGAAGTATAGTAAGCATTAAGAGGGCGGGGCACAGCGTAACCCGCTGTGTCCCTTTTTGTTTTCGAGTGGAATACGCTCACAAAGTTTTGAGGAGGAATTTAGATGAGTTTTATCCCTTATGTCATCGAACAGAGCAGCCGTGGAGAACGCTCTTACGACATTTATTCCCGTTTATTAAAAGAGAGAATTATTTTCCTTGATGGTGAAGTAAACGATGCATCTGCAAGTGTTATCGTTGCACAGCTTTTATTCTTAGAAGCAGAAGATCCAAACAAGGATATTCATTTATACATCAACAGCCCTGGCGGTTCTGTAACTGCAGGTATGGCAATCTACGATACAATGAACTATATCAAATGTGATGTTTCTACGATTTGTATCGGTATGGCAGCAAGCATGGGTGCTTTCCTTTTATCCAGCGGTGCTAAAGGAAAACGTTATGCACTTCCAAATGCAGAAGTGATGATTCACCAGCCATCCGGCGGTGCTCAGGGGCAGGCAACTGAAATTAAGATCGTGGCAGAACATATTCTGCGCACAAGAAGTAAATTAAACAATATTTTGGCTGCAAACACAAACCAGCCATTAGACGTGATTGAACGTGACACAGAAAGAGACTACTATATGAGCGCTGACGAAGCAGCCGCTTATGGCCTTGTTGATACAGTCATCTCCAATCACTAATCGGAGGCATAAATGGCTAAATATAAAAACGATTTAAGATGTTCCTTCTGCGGAAAGTCTCAGGACGAAGTGCGCAAACTGATTGCAGGTCCTGACGGTGTCTTCATTTGTAATGAATGTGTAGACATCTGCGTTGGAATCATCGAAGAAGAGTATGATTTTGATGCCGTAGACATGGATCCGGGCGAAATCAATCTTCTAAAACCTGTAGAGATCAAACAGTTCTTAGATGACTATGTCATCGGTCAGGACACTGCAAAAAAGGTTCTGGCAGTGGCTGTTTACAACCATTATAAAAGAGTTCTTGCAATGAAGAATGAAGAAAGTGATGTGGAACTGCAGAAGAGCAATATTTTAATGCTTGGACCGACCGGTTCCGGTAAGACACTTCTTGCGCAGACACTTGCAAGAATGTTAAATGTACCATTTGCCATTGCGGATGCAACCACATTAACAGAAGCAGGCTATGTTGGGGAAGATGTAGAAAATATTTTGCTGAAACTGATTCAGGCTGCAGATGGTGATGTTGCAAGAGCAGAATATGGTATCATTTACATTGATGAAATCGATAAGATTACAAGAAAATCTGAAAATCCATCCATTACAAGAGACGTATCTGGTGAAGGCGTACAGCAGGCGCTTTTAAAGATCGTTGAAGGAACCGAAGCGCATGTACCGCCACAGGGTGGAAGAAAGCATCCGCATCAGGAGCTGATTCCGATCAATACCACAAACATTCTGTTTATCTGCGGTGGAGCATTTGAAGGACTGGATAAGATTATTGAACATCGTATGGATAAAAAATCCATCGGTTTTAATTCTCAGATTACAACATTGAGTGAAAAAAATCGCGGCGCAGTATTACGTGAAGCATTACCAGAGGATTTGATCAAATTTGGTATGATTCCGGAATTTGTAGGTCGTGTTCCTGTAACAGTAGCACTGGATGCGCTGACAAAGGAAGATATGGTTCACATTTTGACAGAACCGAAAAACTCTATTGTAAAACAGTATAAGAAATTATTTGAGCTGGATGGCGTACAGTTATCTTTCTCAAAAGAAGCACTGGAAGCGATCGCAGAAAAGACGATCACAAGAAAAACCGGTGCCAGAGGCTTACGTGCAATCATGGAAAATATGATGATGGAAACCATGTATGAAATTCCATCTGATGAAACCATTAAGCATTGCAAGATTACAAAAGAGGTTGTCGACGGAAGCGGACAGCCAATTATAGAACGATAGGGAAAAGGGACTGTGAATGAAGCTTCATGGTCCTTTTACGACTTTAAGGAGAAAATGTATGAAAGACATCATTCAGGTAATGCCGGCCGTGGCTCTTCGAGGAATGACCATTTTACCGGATATGAT
>CAZYUZ010000203.1:0-3772 GCA_964650775.1 uncultured Lachnoclostridium sp.
CCTTAAGACCATTCATTTCAAGAAGAGCTTCTACATCTTCACCGTTCTTACCACCTTTTAAGCCAGAAGTAAGTGCAGTATCAGCTACTAACTGTACAAAAGTCTGGAATAATTCATTCTTTGCAACGAAGTCTGTTTCAGAGTTAACTTCTGCAACAACTACTTCATTGTTATTCTTTGCAACACGTGCGATACCTTCAGCTGCGATACGAGAAGCTTTCTTCTCCATTTTAGCTGCACCGCTTTTCTTTAATACTTCAACAGCTGCATCCATGTTACCATCTGTTGCGGCAAGTGCTTTCTTGCAGTCCATCATACCAGCACCTGTCATTTCTCTTAATTCTTTAACCATTGCTGCTGTAATAGCCATAGTATAAATCCTCCTAATCGTAATTGATTTGCTCGTGCTTACCGCGAATTAAGCTTCTACTGTTTCTTCTTCAACAGCTTCGTAAGCTACGTCTTCAGCTTCACCCTGATTTGCTTCGATAACAGCGTCTGCCATCTTAGCTACGATTAATTTAACGGCACGAATAGCATCATCGTTACCTGGGATAACGTAATCTAATTCTTCTGGATCACAGTTAGTATCAGCAATACCGATCAATGGAATACCAAGTGTGTGAGCTTCCTGTACACAGATTCTTTCTTTCTTAGGGTCAACTACGAAGATAGCATCTGGGATCTTCTTCATATCTTTGATACCGCCAAGGTTTTTCTGAAGTTTTTCAAGCTCTTTCTTTAATGCGATAACTTCTTTTTTAGGAAGAACATCAAATGTTCCATCTTCCTGCATTGTTTCGATTGCTTTTAATCTTGCAATACGTCCCTGGATTGTTTTGAAGTTAGTGAGCATACCACCTAACCATCTTTCGTTTACATAGAACATTCCGCATCTTTCAGCTTCTGTCTGGATAGCGTCCTGAGCCTGTTTCTTTGTACCAACGAAAAGAATTGTACCACCATCTGCAGCGATGTCAGAAATAGCTTTGTAAGCTTCATCAACTTTACCTACAGATTTCTGTAAGTCGATGATGTAGATACCATTTCTTTCTGTGTAGATGTATGGAGCCATTTTAGGGTTCCATCTTCTTGTCTGATGTCCAAAGTGTACACCTGCTTCGAGTAACTGTTTCATTGAAATTACGCTCATTTTTTTAATCCTCCGTTTTTGGTTTTTTTCTTCCGCAAAGCTTCTTCTCTCCGGGAGACCGTATGTCTGGCACCATCCCAGAAATCCCCTTTGCGTGTTTTTTGCGTATACCGCTGTATTATAGCAGAGAACCCCCCTGATTGCAAGGGGTTTTCCAGTGTTTTACAACATATTTTTCACATATTTTTGCACTTTAATCCGTACATTCCAGCATCAGTAAAATGCCGGAACGAAAGTCGATTTTTCCGGCTTCTTCTGCCAGTTCATTGGAGATTCCCAAGGAACCGCAAGATTCTACATTGAATCTGTGATCCCACAATGGATATTTAAAACCGGTCAGTGTCACTCCGTACACATCCGTTGTCAGTGGAATCAGAGAAATGTACTTGCCATACTGCTCTTCTTTTCTAATCTCTAACGGTTTTGTCAGAATGCGCATGCGATTATGGGCATCCACCATAAAGCATTCCACATCCGCCTGCGCAGGGATCATCATGGTCAATACATTTCCAAAAAGATGATCCAGTCGATTGCCTTCGCTTGCACCTAAAATGTAAATCTTTTCAGCGCCAATCTCCATCGCCAGTCGAACCGCAATCTCTGTATCTGTGGCATCCTTGACCGGATTAAATTTTCGAATCGGCACACCCAGTTTCTCATATTTTGGCAGAAGAGCATCCCCCAGCGTATCAAAATCGCCTACGATCTGTGTCGGTAAAATCCCCGTCTCCTCGCAAAATGCAAGACCTTTGTCCGCTGCAATCAACATATCCGGCACTTCTTTTTTTATAAAATCAGAGGCAAACTGAAAATCCAGTCTGCCTCCACTAATGATCACACATGATTTCATTTATACTTCCTCAAATGCTTTGTGGAATTTTTCTACCTGCTCTGTAATATGATCCCCAAATACTGCACTTCCGGCAACGATGACATTCGCACCAGCTTCTAAAAGCATCTTTACATTATCTGGTGTGGCACCACCATCTACTTCAATATCAATATCCAGCCCTCTCGCATCAATCATTTCTTTTAATGCTTTGATTTTTGCAGTCATCGTTGGAATGTATTTCTGGCCGCCAAATCCTGGGTTTACAGTCATTAAGAGTACCATATCCACATCTTCTAAGATACAGTCCAATGCATTTAAAGGAGTTCCAGGATTTAATACAACGCCTGCTTTTAATCCTTTTGCTTTAATCGCCTGAATGGTTCTGTGAAGGTGCTTACATGCTTCTACATGCACTGTAATCATATCTGCGCCGGCATCTGCCATAGCATCAATATATCTTACCGGCTCTGTTACCATCATATGAACATCAAAAAACAGATTGCTCTGTTTGCGAAGTGCTTTAATGACCGGCATTCCAAAAGAAATGCTTGGCACAAAATCGCCATCCATAACATCCAAATGAAGCCATTTTACTCCTGCTGACTCTAATTCCTTTAACTGTTCGCCTGTTCTCCAAAAATCTGCTGACAACAGAGATGGTGATAAAATCCTCATGAATATTTCCTCTTTTCGTTTTCTTTTAATTCTTCATATAGAAGCTTATAATTTTCGTAGCGGCTCTGGCTGATTTTTCCTGCCTTCAACGCCTCTTTCACACCGCAGACCGGTTCGTTCACATGAACACAGCCCAAAAATCTGCACTCCTCTTCATATGGCGCAAACTCCGGAAAATAAGATTTTAAATCCTCTTTTTCCATATCTGTCACATAAAGAGAGCTAAATCCCGGTGTATCAAAAATATAGGTTTCTTCTGCAATGGCAATCAGTTCCGAATGTCTCGTCGTATGCTTGCCTCGCTCGATCTTTTCGCTGATATTTCCTGTTTCCATATGAATATCCGACTGTAAAAGATTGATGATCGAAGACTTTCCTACACCGGATGGACCTGCCACAGTGCTTGTTTTTCCTTTCAGAATCTCCTTGATTTCTGTGATTCCTTCCTCCTGCAGCGCACTGACACGCAATACCTGATAACCGCAATTTTCATAAATCGCAGCCAGTTCTTCCAGCTTTTCCGCTTCTGCCACATCTGTTTTGTTAAAAACCAAAACGACTGGAACATTTTTCTGTTCCATCATGATGAGGAAACGGTCCAGAAGATTTAGATTCGGGTCCGGTTTTGCAGCCGCAAAAATAACCAGCGTCTGGTCTACATTGGCTACCGCCGGACGAATCAGGAAGTTTTTCCGTTCCAGAATTTCTTCCATATTTCCTTTTTTATGTTCTTCATCAAGGACAGTGATTTCCACATTGTCCCCTACGAAGGGTTTGAGCTTCCGGTTACGGAAGCTCCCCTTTGCTTTACACTCATAAATGCCGTCTTTTGTCTGTACATAGTAAAATCCGGCAATTCCTTTTATAATTTTTCCCTGCATGAATTACCTGTTCTAATTTTTCAAACTGTTATTCATTAATCAGAAGTTTCATCTTCGTCATTTTCTGTTCCAGAGCCTTCGCTTGATTCATCAGCAGAATCATCTTCTTCCGGTGCTGGTCCTTTACTCAAATAAATCTGTACCATAGAACCCGGAGCAACCTTTTCATCTGCCTCTGGTACTGTTCTAAACACTCTTCCTTCTGCTTCATCACTGTATTCTTCATATACC
>CAZYUZ010000204.1:0-3765 GCA_964650775.1 uncultured Lachnoclostridium sp.
TTCATATTTTCATGGAACACATCAGAAAGAACCACACATACAGAGGAGGAATCCCAACAACTTCTATCCTTACAATTACTTCCAACGTAGTTTACGGTAAAGCTACAGGTTCTACACCAGATGGTCGTAAGAAGGGTGAAGCATTTGCTCCAGGAGCAAACCCAATGCACAGAAGAGATACTCACGGTGCAGTTGCATCCTTAGCATCTGTTGCGAAGATGCCATTTATCGATGCACAGGATGGTATTTCCAACACATTCTCCATCATTCCAGGTGCACTTGGAAAAGATGACAGAGTATTTGCTGGTGATATCGACATCGATTTGGATTGCAGCAATGGTGCTTGCGCATCACCAACACTGTTTGAGGGATTAGACGCAGATTTTGATTTACCAAACTTTGAGGAGGAATAAGACTTATGGCAGCAACACAGAGTCAGATCGACAACCTGGTAGCTCTTCTCGATGGATATGTAGAAAAGGGCGGCCATCACTTAAACGTTAACGTATTTACAAAAGAAACACTTCTGGATGCACAGGCACATCCGGAAAAATACCCACAGCTCACAGTACGTGTTAGTGGATATGCAGTAAACTTCGTGAAACTGACAAAAGAACAGCAGGACGAAGTTATTTCAAGAACATTCCACGATTCTATCTAATAGAATGGTAAAAGGTTATATTCATTCGCAGGAAAGCTTCGGGACTGTTGATGGTCCGGGCCTGCGTTATGTCGTATTTTTTCAAGGCTGTCCGATGAGATGTCAGTATTGTCACAATCCGGATACCTGGGAACCAAGAAAAGGCACAGAAGTAACCGTAGATGAAATTATGATGAATTACAATAAGAACCGCTCTTTTTACAAAAAGGGCGGTCTTACTGTAACTGGGGGAGAACCACTCCTTCAGATCGACTTTCTTCTGGAGCTTTTTAAGGAAGCAAACAGACAGAAAATTCATACTTGTCTGGATACTTCAGGTATTACGTACCGCCCGGGAAATGCAGCTTACAATGAAAAGCTTGACGAGCTGATGAAATATACCAGTCTTGTCATGCTGGACATTAAGCACATTGATCCGATCAAGCATAAGAATCTGACTGCTCAGGAAAACAAAGGAATTTTAGCTTTTGCCAAATATCTGGAAGAGAAAAATGTTCCGTTATGGATTCGTCACGTTGTCGTGCCTGGTATCAGTGATGACCCGGATGACCTTCGAAATTTAGGAAGATTTATTGGTTCTTTAAAGAACTTAAAAGCACTGGATGTGTTGCCATACCATACCATGGGCGTGAACAAGTATAAAGAGCTTGGCATGGAATACCCGCTGGAAGGTGTGGAAGCGTTACCAAAGGAAAAAGCCACGGAAGCCAAACATTATATTTTGGAGGGTGTTCGTGAAACTCGTTATAAGTAGAGGAGAGTTGCGATGTACGATTCAGTAAATAAAGTATTTGATATTGGGTTGGCTGTGATTCATAAAATCAGAGAAACACAGTGTGAAAATCTGGATACAGCTGGAAGATTGATTGCCAAAACGCATATGGAAGGACACAAATTCTTTGTAACAGGAAGTGGTCATTCCCATACGGTTGCAGAAGAATTCTATGGAAGAGCAGGCGGGCTGGCATTTCCAGTGCCGATTATGACAACAGAGCTTACATTAGAAGAACATCCGACAAAGAGTTCTTATATTGAAAGACTTCCGGGGTATGCGCCGATTCTGGCGGACCTTTATGGAGTGAGTGAAGGAGATGTTGTTTTAATTGCGTCTAACTCCGGAAGAAATGCGTATCCGGTAGAAATGGCACTCTGTGCAAAAGAACGGGGTGCGAAGGTTATTGCAATCACAAGTGTAGATCATTCGTCCAAAACAACTTCCAGACATGCCAGCGGTAAGAGACTGATGGACATTGCAGATATCGTGATCGATAACTGTGGTGTGGAAGGTGACAGCGCAATGAAGATGGAAGGAATGAAAGCATCCATTTGTCCTACATCCTCTATGGCAAATGCATTTATTGTACAGTCCATGGTAGCAGCATGCTGTGACGAGATGATAAAGGCAGGCGTGAATCCGCCAATCTTTGTAAGCTTTAATTCGGATGCAGATGCAACAAACAATGATGAACTGTTTGCGAAGTATACAAGAATGTATTAAGAAATAAGATTTAGATTCCGTGCAGAGAAAATCTGTGCGGAATTTTTTTTGTTCCGATGATGTTGAAAAATCTGTGTTTGTGTTTGGTTTTGTGGATTTGTTTGTGAGAATGTGGTGAAAAGTATGGAAAAACATTGACAGAATCTTGTAAAAAGACTACAATATAACTAATTATATCGTAGTATGAGACGACTGTGCGAAAATACAAACTAGGGGGACAACTTTCATGAAAAAATTCTATGATGGTGACATCGCAAAGAGTCCAAGAATTCAAAAATTATATGATCATCTCTTTGAGAAAATGCCTGAAGTTGAGGCTGACAGAGCGGTCATTTTAACAAGAGTTTATAAGGAGACAGAAGGGGAACCTATCATCACAAGACGTGCCAAAGCATTTAAGGCAATCTGTGAAGAGCTTCCAATCACGATCAGACCAAACGAACTGATCGTAGGAAGCAATGCAAAATCTCCAAGAAGCTGCCAGGTATTCCCGGAATATTCTTTTGACTGGGTAGAAGCTGAGTTTGAAACAATGGAAACAAGAAGCGCAGACCCATTCCATATTTCAGAGGAAGCAAAGAAGGCACTTCATGAAGTTTACAAATACTGGGGCGGAAAAACAACCAGCGAGCTTGCAAGTTCTTACATGGAAGAAGAAACATTGCTTGCTATGAAACATAACATTTTTACACCAGGTAACTATTTCTACAACGGTATTGGACACTTTACAGTAAAATACTGGGAAGTATTGGAAATTGGTTACGAAGGTATTATCGCAAAAGCACAGGCGGAATTAGATAAATTGGATATTGGTGATGCAGATTACGGAAAACGCTCTGCATTTTTACGTGCGTCCATCATGAGCTGTCAGGCAGCAATTGATTACGCAAAGAGATATGCACTTTTGGCATTGGAAGAAGCAAAAAAAGAAACAGATCCTACACGTAAGATGGAACTTCTGAAAATTGCTGAAAACTGTGCGAAAGTTCCGGCAAAACCAGCGGAAAGCTTCTACGAAGCATGCCAGTCTTTCTGGTTCGTACAGATGTTATTACAGACAGAGTCCAGCGGACATTCTATTTCTCCAGGACGTTTTGACCAGTATATGTATCCATATTACAAAAAAGATATGGAATCTGGTAAGATTACAAGAGAAGAAGCTCAGGAACTCATTGACTGTATCTGGATTAAATTAAATGACCTGAATAAGATTCGTGATGCAGCAAGTGCAGAAGGTTTCGCAGGCTACAGCCTGTTCCAGAACTTGATCGTTGGCGGACAGGATGAGGAAGGAAATGACGTGACAAACGATCTGTCCTTCATGTGTATCGAAGCAGCTCACCATGTAATGCTTCCGGCACCATCTCTTTCCGTTCGTGTATGGAACAAAACACCAGACGAATTATTGATCAAAGCGGCAGCACTGACACGTACAGGTATTGGTCTTCCGGCTTACTACAACGACGAAGTGATCATTCCTGCAATGATGAGCGTAGGTGTATCTTTACAGGATGCACGTTCTTACAACATTATCGGTTGTGTAGAACCTTCTACACCTGGTAAGACAGACGGATGGCATGATGCAGCATTCTTTAATATGTGCCGT
>CAZYUZ010000205.1:0-3724 GCA_964650775.1 uncultured Lachnoclostridium sp.
GATTATGACAAAGGTCCTTCAGCAATCTGCATGAGATATTCTGTGGATGAAGGGATGACATGGAGTGACGAACATATTCTGATTGAGAATGTGGCTGATAATGAAATGGCATGTATTTTACCGGAATATGAGGGCTGGCGTCTTTACTATAGCAGCGATTACGAATGCGTAGGAGAATCATATAATGGAGCATCTGCCTACTACGCAGATTTTGATGCAGAGTTTGGAGCATTAAGTACCTACCAGAAAGTAGATATGACTGATAATTACAGTGTGCGCCTATATGAGGTAAAAGAGCTTAATGACAGGCTGTATTTTATGTTTTCTCATAATTACAGCACAGACAAAGATTTTGTTTTAAGAAGTAAAAAAACTAATTAATTTTATAAATCTATAAGAAACGAGGGAATACAAATGAAAGGTATTATTTTAGCTGGTGGATCCGGCACAAGACTTTACCCGTTAACAAAGGCAATCTCCAAACAGATTATGCCAATCTATGATAAACCAATGATTTACTATCCATTATCAACATTAATGCTTGCAGGTATCAGAGAAATCTTAATTATCTCCACACCAAGAGATCTTCCGACATTCGAAGAACTTTTTGGTGATGGAAGCCAGCTTGGATTAGAAATGCATTATGCAGTTCAGGAATATCCAAGAGGACTTGCAGAAGCATTCATCATTGGTGAAGAATTCATCGGTGATGACTCTGTAGCAATGGTACTTGGAGATAACATTTTTTACGGACAGAGCTTCTCGAAAGTATTAAAAGAAGCTGCTTCCCGTGACAAAGGTGCGACAATCTTTGGTTACTATGTAAAAGACCCAAGCGAATATGGTGTAGTAGAATTTGATGAAAACGGTATGGCAATTTCTATCGAAGAAAAACCAAAATATCCAAAGTCAAACTACGCAGTACCAGGACTTTATTTCTATGACAACGATGTCGTAGAAATCGCTAAGAATGTAAAACCATCTGCTCGTGGCGAAATCGAAATCACAAGCATTAACAATGAATATTTACGCAGAGGAGATCTTCACGTAGAAACTCTCGGACGTGGATTTGCATGGTTAGATACAGGAAGCCATGACAACTTATTAGAAGCGGCAAACTTCGTAGCAACTTTCCAGAAGCGTCAGGGAATGTATGTATCCTGTATCGAAGAAATCGCATTCAGACGCGGATTCATCAACAGAGAACAGTTATTAAAGCTTGCTGATCCATTGTTAAAAACAGCTTATGGTCAGTACTTAGTAGACGTAGCAAACGGATTATAAGAGTAGGAGCATATTTAAAATGGGTAATATTACTGTAGAAACATGTGAAATCGAAGGATTAAAGGTCATTACACCAACAGTCTTTGGAGATTCGCGTGGATATTTTATGGAAACATATAATTATAATGATTTTGCAGCAGCCGGAATCGATGTACAGTTCGTACAGGACAACCAGTCTGCATCTAAAAAAGGAGTACTTCGTGGACTTCATTTCCAGATTAACTACCCACAGGACAAGCTTGTTCGTGTAGTAAATGGCGAAGTATTTGATGTAGCAGTTGACTTAAGAGAAGGTTCTGAAACTTATGGCAAATGGTACGGCGTGCTTCTTTCTGCTGAAAATAAAAAGCAGTTCTTCATCCCAAAAGGATTTGCACACGGCTTTTTAGTATTATCTGATTTTGCAGAATTTGCTTACAAATGCACAGACTTTTATCATCCAAACGATGAAGGCGGTCTTGCATACAATGATCCTGAAATCGGTGTAGAATGGCCGATTCCAGAAGGAATGGAGCTCATTATGTCTGAAAAAGACCAGAAATGGGGCGGACTTTCCTCATTAAAGAAATAAGGAATTAGAGTAGTTTTATGATAAAAGAATTGTTACAGTTTCCAAAAATGTTCTGGAGTAACAGAGCGCTGATCTGGAAGCTTGCTAAGAATGATTTTAAAACAAGATATGCAGGCTCAAATTTTGGAGTTTTGTGGGCTTTGGTGCAGCCAGTCATTATCGTATTGGTGTACTGGTTTGTATTTGAAGTGGGGTTAAGCGCCGGATCCCAGACTGTCAGAGAAGGATTGCAGGTGGCGTTTGTTCTTTGGTTGACTTCCGGTCTTGTGCCATGGTTCTATTTCTCAGAGGCGCTGACAAATGGAACGAACTCTTTACTGGAGTACAATTATCTTGTAAAAAAAGTAGTATTTAATATCGATGTACTTCCGATTGTAAGATGTGCGGCAGCATTGTTCATTCACAGCTTTTTCATTATCTTTATGCTGATTTTGAACTGTTTGTATGGATTTTGGCCTGACCTTTATACTTTGCAGGTAGTGTATTACAGTTTTGCGCTGTTTATGCTTGTACTGGCAATTTGTTACTGGACAAGTGCGGTGGTGATTTTCTTCCGTGACTTATCCCAGATTGTCAACATTTTCCTGCAGATCGGTATCTGGATGACTCCAATCATGTGGTCACTGGATATGCTGGCAGACAAAGGTTTTGGCTGGCTGATGCCAATCTTTAAAATGAATCCACTGTATTACGTGGTTTATGGCTACAGAGATGCACTGTTCTATAAAGTGGCATTCTGGGAACGTCCGGGTCTGACATTGTATTTCTGGGCGTTTACACTGATTCTTCTTGGAAGCGGAATTCATGTGTTTAAGAAATTAAAAGTGCATTTTGCGGATGTATTGTAAGGAGAAGTATGAGCGATACAGCAATTAAGATAACCAATTTAACAAAAATATATAAATTGTATGCCCGTAATCGTGATCGTTTGAAAGATTCTCTGGGACTTTCTAAAAAAGCCAGTTATAAAGAGCATTATGCTCTGAAAAATGTGGATATGGAAGTCAAAACCGGTGAATCTGTGGGAATTATCGGTGTTAACGGCTCTGGTAAATCGACAATTTTAAAGATTATTACTGGCGTATTAAATCCAACCTCCGGTGATGTAGAGATTAACGGACGTATTTCTGCGTTGCTGGAACTTGGTGCCGGATTTAATATGGAGTATACAGGTCTTGAGAATGTGTACTTAAACGGTACGATGATGGGATTTACTGAAAAAGAAATCGACGAAAGACTCCAGGATATTCTTGACTTCGCCGATATTGGCGATTTTGTTTATCAACCGGTAAAGACTTACTCCAGCGGGATGTTTGTGCGACTTGCATTTGCGGTTGCTATTAACATTGATCCGGAAATACTGATCGTTGATGAAGCATTATCCGTTGGGGACGTATTCTTCCAGGCGAAATGTTACCATAAATTCGAAGAATTTAAGAAGCTTGGTAAAACAATCCTCTTTGTAAGCCATGACCTGACAAGTATTGCAAAATACTGTGACAGAGTAATTCTGCTAAACAAGGGCGTGAAGCTTGCCGAAGGCAATCCAAAAGATATGGTAAATATGTATAAGAAGCTTCTTGTACACCAACTGGATGAAGAAACCTTAGAGGATGTCAGTGGAAAGAGTGCCATCGGTGAAAAGTCAGAAGAGTCATCCGCATGGAAAAATAATTTTGAAGTGAATCCGACAGTGACTGACTATGGTGAAAAGCAGGCTGAAATCGTGGACTTTGCGATTATCGACCAGTATGGTGCATATAGCAGTATCATTGAAAAAGGCTCTGTATACAAGGTAAAAGCGAAGATTCATTTTCATGAAACAGTAAAGAATCCGATTTTTACAATTACGATTAAAAATAAACAGGG
>CAZYUZ010000206.1:0-3721 GCA_964650775.1 uncultured Lachnoclostridium sp.
AGGTTTTATACAAGCTTACTTTTTTAATATCCAATATGATTTCTGCTGATTAGATGAATCCGGTTCGATAATGTCCTTTTTCTTCATAGATGAAAGCAGATTTCGGATTTTATTTTCCTTTTGCGTATCGTTCAGAGCATTTGGCAGCTTATCCCACAAAAGATCTCGGATGTCTTTTTTCTTTGCTCGTTCGTATTTTTTCAAATACTCTACAATCAAATCTTTATAATATTTGTCATCGAATCCCTTGTTTTTAATATAATTTGCACTCTCATCGATACTCTTGGCTGCGGAAGCAGACAAATACAAACTACTTAATCTGCCCTCAACCAGCTTGAATGAACGTAATCTGTCTGCATCAGCTTTATCTATCGGAAGTCCCTTTTGCACTCTATCCAACAAAAAGACTGTCTGCAAATCCAAATCCTGATGATCATACAAAATGTGCATATAATTATCATTCAAGGATTTACCATACACCGTAACTTCCACCTGTGTACCAGTTGATACATTATAATCCGGCATTGGGAAATACTTTGCCTTTTGAATATTATAAGCTCTCCTGATGCCAAGTGTTGCCGTATCAATCATGTGGAACGAAGCCATCGCTTCTGCCAAAAGCTGATTACGGTAAAATGGCGGATTGTAACTTACCTCCAGCACATTTTCTATCTTCTGTGGAATGAAATCGCCCGGATTAGTAAACTTAATCTTGTCGTCAAATTCATTTACATAAATTCTTCCGCCAAGTTGATAGTTCGTATGTGCAATACAGTTGTTCAATAACTCACGCATCAGCCAGCTATTATACTGCTCTGTCTCCATTGGAAACAAAGTCATCTGGTTTGGCATATAGCGATAGGTCAAATTTCGCACTTTTGCAAATACCTTATCTACAACATTGATGAACGGAATCTTAAAAATTGCATAATCCTTATCAGTACCATCTGCGCCATACAAGCGCCATATGATGCTTGGAACCGAATAAAACAGATAATCATAATCCGAATTTCCCAACAGAAGCATTCCGGCGTGAGTGATTTTCCCTTCGATCATCAATTTGACTTTCGTAAGGAACTGTTCATCGCTCATTGCATCCACTTCTTCTGCAATATGCTCCTGATTCATTTTTTCCTTGTATTTCTTGCGAGCCAGTGCGATCGCATCTTTGTCCAAATGCTCTATGGTTGCCTTCTCCAAAATCTGCTTAGACCAATCTTTTCGTTCCTGTGAGCGAATGGCATCAATCTTATACTGTTTCAATGGTACAAGGCTTTCGCCGGATCTTTCATAATAATTGGTTTTCCAGTCAGTCGGAATACCGGTTGCAGCCGCAGGAATCTTAAACATAAGAACTCTCTTAGCTACACCATCCATTACTGGAAAAATCTCAATAATATCATAGAAAGTCATTCCATTCGTGGTATCTCTTGAAATTTCGTACTTGAACTTCTCAAGTAACGTCTTTTCGCCCTTTTTATAGGCACTTCCTATTACATGTCTGATTTTTCCTTTTTCGCTCACACCAAACACAAGCCAGCCGTACTGTTGCTGACGTAAATTCGCTTCATTACTTATGGCAGAAAAATATCTGCCGATTTTATCTGTATCATAATTGCTTTTAGCTTCTTTAAACTCTACGATTTCGTATTCCCAACGAGCCATCAGATTTTCAAGTATTTCATAATACTCCACGTCTTGTACTGATTTGTCATAATCAAAATATGGCATATTCTCACCAGCTTTCCGTTTTACTGTACTCTATTTTATCAATACATAAATCAAGTGTCAATCATGGGCGAACTCTTGTTCCTTAAATGAAAAAACTCAAAAAATGTCTCTTTTTCAAAAATGAATTAAAAATCTCGCTATTCTAGGGACTTTCGTAAAGTCTCCCAAAAAAATGCCAATTTTCCTTGTATTTGCAAGGCTTTTTGGAGGTTGTAGCGAAAAATGCTAAAATGTATATATATCACCTATATTTTAACCTTGTTTTTAAATATTTTTTCATCTACTCTATACGCAATTCTTTTTTGTATTTATAAAAAAAATTTCTGGAAACTCCAGCAAGCTTCATAGCTTGAAAATTCATCAAATAACAAATATTTATCCTTGTGTTTCTTATTACGAATAATCTCAACAAAAGAATTATAAAATACTCTCAACACCCCATCGCAATCCGTATATTTCGCATATGAAGATACAATATTATCCCAATCTCCACCTGCTTTAAAATCACAAATTGAAATATCTACATTATTATCTAATAATTGATTAACAATCATCTGAGAACTGACGGTCTTTGAACCGCCAGTTATACCAGAAATAAGGAGATGAGGTACTGTTTCCGTTTCCCAATATATAGGCTTTTTTATACCTTCTGTCCACTCTGCATATGCATATCCCAACTTAATTAACATTTTCTAATTCCTTATCTAAATCCTCATCACGAAGATAACCAAAATCTTTTCCAACCTTCTCCTTAACACTCTCCCTATATCTTCGCTCAAATATTTAATAGAACACTACGATGATTATTACAGCGATATATATGCTGATTCATCTGGGAAAAATTATCAAGGATTATGGTAAAGGAGAAACTATTATGGCTAAAAGCATTGAAGAACAAATTGAAGATTGGGGCAAGAAACAGCTTGGAAAGACAAAATACTTTACCAAAACAGAAAGCATCAATACTGAAATTGAAACCGCATTAAAAACTGCTCCGTCCAAAACTGGCGGTAGAGGTACAAACTATCCCGATATAAAATTATTTATCGAAACAAAGACAATGCGTAAAATTCCAGTAATGATTGAAGTCAAAGGTACAAAGGGAAGCCTTATTAAAGTCAATTCTGATGGCGAAATTGATAATAAGAAAAAAGATGGTACACCGAATTATACAAACATCAATAAATACGCTGTAAACGGTGCGATTCATTATGCAAATGCAATTATTGAACACACCAAAAGTTACAAAGAAGTTGTTGCTGTTGGTTTAAACGGATATGACGAAGCAGGCTCTCGCATTTATGAAATCGAAGCATATTATGTTTCATCAGAAAATTATTGCATTCCAAAAAGAATTTCAGCTTATGTCGACTTATCATTTCTGCATACTAAAAATCAAGAAAAGTTTGTTGAAGAAATAGACAAAATAGGACTTACCGAAGAAGAATTAGAAGCCAAAGCCAAAGAATTCGAAAACGAGATCGAAATCAAATTAAAGAAATTAAATCAAGTTATGCAGGATGATTTAAAAATTTCTGTTGGCTCAAGAGTGGAACTTGTTACTGGTATGATTATGGCTTCATTAGGTGTGGAAGGAAAAGTTGCACCACTTGAAATTACTGACCTAAAAGGAGAAGGCAGTAATAAGAGTAATGATGGAACAATCATCATAAATAAAATTGACTCATTTCTTGAAGAAAAAAATCTCCCACAAGAAAAGAAAGAAATGATTGTAAATGACCTTTCTGGAGTTTTTATCTATTCAGACCTTTGGAAAGCTGAAAACGGAGAAAGCAAATTAAAAACTGTTTACACAAGTGTAAAAAATGACATTATGCCAATTTTCACATCAGCAAGGCATCTTGATTTTACTGGAAGACTTTTTAATATACTTAACGCATGGGTAGATATTCCAGACAGCGACAAAAATGACACGAGTAGATATTCTAAATATGAATGTTTCTTTACCTATAAAATCAAATGGTAAAAT
>CAZYUZ010000207.1:0-3702 GCA_964650775.1 uncultured Lachnoclostridium sp.
GTTCGGATTCGATGATTACTTGGAAAGTATGAATCAGATGAAGAAAATGGGTGGTATCTCCAGTATCCTTGGTATGATGCCTGGTATGGGTGGAGCGCAGATGAAGCAGATTGAAGATGCCATGGATGAAAAGAAAATGGCAAGAATCGAAGCGATCATCCTTTCTATGACACCGAAGGAGAGAAGAAATCCTGATATTATCAATCCATCCAGAAAGCGAAGAATTGCGAAGGGTGCCGGTGTGGATATCAGCGAAGTAAACAGACTGGTAAAACAGTTTGAGCAGACAAGAAAGCTCATGAAACAGATGCCTGGTATGATGGGCGGTAAACGTGGTAAAAGAGGAAGATTTGGTAAATTTCCTTTTTAACAAATAGAAACACAATCTCAGACAGACAATGTTTGAGAAAAACAATGAAAAAAGAATATTTATGAGGTGAACAAAATGGCAGTTAAAATCAGATTAAGAAGAATGGGACAGAAAAAAGCTCCTTTTTACAGAATTGTAGTAGCAGATTCTAAATCTCCAAGAGATGGTAGATTCATCGAAGAAATCGGAACATACAATCCAAACACAGACCCAAGCACATTCAAAGTAGACGAAGAAGCAGCAAAAAGATGGTTAGCAAACGGTGCTCAGCCAACAGAAGTTGTTGGTAAAATCTTCAAATTAGCTGGTATCGAAAAATAAGTAACAGCTTATTTGGAAACAGCCCACTTGGAGGGGAAATATGAAAAATTTAGTTGAAGTGATTGCGAAAGCACTCGTGGAAAATCCAGATGAGGTTGTTGTAACACAGACTGAAAAGGAAAGAGTAATCGTAGTAGAACTTCGTGTGGCTCCATCCGATATGGGAAAAGTAATTGGAAAGTCAGGAAGAATTGCGAAAGCAATCCGTTCAGTGGTAAAAGCAGCATCTTCAAACTATACAAAAAAAGTAGTTGTGGATATTATGCAGTAATTGATAAGGGGCTTGTAAAAGCCCCTTGTTTTGTCTGAAAAGTTAATAGGAGACAGAATGGAACAATTATTAAGAGTAGGTGTCATTTCCTCCACACATGGTGTTAGAGGAGAAGTAAAGGTCTATCCGACAACGGATGACGTGAATCGTTTTAAAAAACTGAAAAAAGTTGTCCTTGATACAGGAAGAGAATACATTGATTTAGAGATTTCCGGCGTGAAATTTTTCAAAAATATGGTCATCTTAAAGTTCAAGGGCATTGATAATATCAATGATATTGAAAAATATAAAGGCAAAGATCTTCTGGTACACAGAGAAGATGCTGTTGCATTAGAAGAAAATGAAAACTATGTTGCAGATCTGATTGATTTAAAGGTTGTAACAGATGCTGGAAAGGTGCTCGGGATTTTAACAGAAGTTATGGAGACAGGCGCCAACGATGTGTATGTGGTTGAGACAGAAGATGGACAGGAACTGCTTCTTCCGGCAATCAGAGACTGCATTTTAGATGTGGATCTGGACGAAGAAGTGATGACAGTACACATTTTGCCGGGACTTTTTGACTAGGAAGGAAAGAAGATGCATTTTTATATTTTAACTTTATTTCCGGAAATGGTCATGGATGGATTAAATACAAGCATCATCGGTCGTGCTGTGAAAAATGGTCTTTTGACAATTGAAGCAATCAATATTCGTGATTTTGCGCAGAACAAGCATGGCCAGGTGGATGATTATACCTATGGCGGCGGTGCCGGACTTTTGATGCAGGCAGCACCAATTTATCGGGCTTACGAACATATTTGTGAGAAAATCGGTAAAAAACCACGCGTAATCTATCTGACACCGCAGGGGAATGTGTTCAATCAGGGCTATGCAGAGGAATTTGCAAAAGAAGAAGATTTGATATTCCTTTGTGGTCATTATGAAGGTATTGATGAACGTGTATTGGAAGAAATCGTGACAGATTATATGTCCATTGGAGATTATGTGCTGACAGGAGGGGAACTGCCTTCCATGGTCATGATTGATGCGATCAGCCGTCTGATTCCAGGAGTTTTAAATAAGCAGGCATCTCATGAGATTGAATCTTTCCACGACAATTTGTTAGAATATCCGCAGTATACAAGACCGGAAGAATGGCATGGAAAGAAGGTTCCGGAGGTTCTTTTGTCCGGTCATCATGTCAACATTGAGAAGTGGAGAAGAGAGCAGTCTTTGAAAAGAACCTATGAACGCAGACCGGATCTTTTAGAAGGCGCAAATCTTACAAAAAATGATAAAAAATACTTGCAATCTTTGCAGGAAAGTGATAACATATAATACGTTGTGAGTAGAAGAAAGAGATGGTCCTCTGTTACGTTTTTGTTCGTGACTGCGAAGCAGGCTCGGACCGGCTTGCGGATATGTAAATTGTAAGCCCATTTTAAGTATTAAGAACATCCAGAAATAAGGAGGAGACACACAATGAATAACATTATTAAAAACATCGAAGCAGCTCAGGTAAAAGCTGAAATTCCAGTATTCCATGTAGGTGATACAGTTAAGGTTTACGGAAAAATCAAAGAAGGTAACCGCGAACGTGTTCAGGTATTTGAAGGCGTTGTATTAAAAAGACAGGGTGGCGGAGCTAGAGAAACATTTACAGTTAGAAAAACATCTAACGGTGTAGGTGTAGAAAAAACTTGGCCATTACACTCTCCAAACGTAGAAAAAATCGAAGTTGTTCGTTACGGTAAAGTAAGACGTGCGAAACTTAACTACTTAAGAGATCGCGTAGGTAAAGCTGCTAAGGTAAAAGAATTAGTAAGATAATGATTGATCTGGGGACAAATGCATACGCATCTGTCCCCGTTTTCGTTCTGACAGGAGACATCCATGTAAGGAGAAAAAATGACAAGCTTAACGTTTCGAAAAAGAAAGAAAAGAATTAATTATACGCTTATAAAAGAAGCAGTTGTGTGGATTACAGAGCTTGTGCTGGCATTTATCATCGCGTGCGTTCTGGTGGTGAATTTTGGGGTGATGATTAGTAACGTAGGACAGTCCATGGAACCGACCCTTGCCAGTGGTGACAGAGTATTGACAAATCGTCTGATTTATAAGCTGACAGAGCCAAAACGCGGTGACTTAATCGTGTTTAAGCCAAATGGCAATGAAAAATCCCATTATTATATTAAACGTGTGATTGGATTGCCGGGGGAAAGCATTCAGATTATAGACGGATTTATTTATATTAATGGTGAAGTTCTTGTAGAAGAAATGAAGCTGGACAAAATCCAGTATGCAGGAACTGCAGAAGATGAGATTACCCTTTTAGAGGATGAATATTTTGTCCTGGGGGATAACCGGAATGCCAGTGAAGACAGCAGAAATGCGGAAATTGGCAATATTAAAAGACAGGACATTAACTCAATGGCATGGTTCAATGCGACCATGGGAGATCATTTTGGAAAGCTAGAATAGGAGGAAGCTTATGCAGGTTCAGTGGTATCCTGGTCATATGACCAAAGCAAAGCGTATGATGCAGGAAAATATCAAATTGATTGATTTGGTGATTGAGCTGGTGGATGCGAGAGCACCATTGTCCAGTAAAAATCCTGACATCGATGAGCTTGGAAAAAATAAATTCCGATTAATTTTGTTAAATAAGGCAGACCTTGCCAGTGAAAAGGGAAATGCCATGTGGACAAAATATTTCGAAGAACAGGGATATTTTGTTGTAAAAATCAATTCCAGAAGC
>CAZYUZ010000208.1:0-3615 GCA_964650775.1 uncultured Lachnoclostridium sp.
ACTTTTTTTAAAAAAAGTGCTGTCGCACTAATTTTTGTTTAGTGCGACAGCTCCTTTTTTCTATGTATGCCTAACGGATAACTATTAAATTTATTCTTCGTGAGATTCTGTAACAGCACCATTTCTGTATGCTTCCAGTAATGCTAACAGGTCATCAATACGTTCCTGTAATTCACGTCCTTGATCAGTTTCAGAAATTTTCATTCTTGAGCCCATGCGTTCAAATACAAGTGCATCGTTTGCAATATCATGGTTGTGATAAATTGCATCGTGACGTCCGGCAAATGGCTGGTGAGATACGATACGGATATTATGGGAGTCGAAGATTAAGGTATAACCTGCGATACCACTGGTTGGCTGGTATGCTCTACAGAAACCACCATCGATAACGATGAGCTTTCCACCGCCTTTGATTGGGCTTTCCCCTTTCTTAGCCTTAACAGGTACATGACCGTTGATAATATGACAGTGTGGACCATTTAGACCAAATTCTTTTAATACTTTGTCACAGATTTCAGGATCCTGATACAGTGTATAGTATGCATTTTTTGGTTCTGCCCAAACATCATCTACATCTGGAAGGAAACGTCTTTCAAAAGTAGTCATGCGGTCACGTCCAAATACAGGGCTGTTACGTCCTGTCCAGAGCCACCACATAAAGTCCAGACCGTACTGTTTTTCAGGTGTACCGATGCGGTCATAAGAAGCTTTACGGCAAAGCTGTTCTGCGTAATCTAAGAATTCTTTACCGGAACGTTCTTTGCCACCGATGGTGAAGGAAATCAGTTCACCTTCATTTGTCATAGGAATGCTTCCATGATATAAAAGATTACCGTTCTGAATCTTGTAAAGTCCGCCCTTAGAATATAAGAAACGAACATGTTTCTGTAATTTTTCGCTCTGCTTGAAGGAAAGTGTCAGCTGGTCGATAACATGACTTTCTTCTTCTGTCATTTCATATGGATTCTTTGGATCGATGGTCGGGAAGTCACAGTCCAAAAGTTCATATTCTTTTCCGTTCAATGTGATTGTTCCTTTTTCATAATCAATCATATTAAGCAGGAGACGGTCTTCCATTTTGTATTCCGGACGACGAAGGATCTTCTGACCTTCCAGTTTGAAGAGGATAATTGTAATCGCTTTATACATACGAGCGGAAAGAAGTTTATCTTTTTCTGTATATTCGTCTGCATCCGGTCCGGTTAATTTTACCTTGAAACAGCTGGTGTCACAGTCTTTGTACACTTCATTTGCAAAGATAGAAAGTGGACGAAGAGAGATACCGTAACCTGTTTCGATAACATCCAGGTTATTGTAATGGATAGAGTTTGAGAGAACTGTTGCAACCAGTGTTCTGGAGCCTCTGGCAGCACCCATCCATAAAATATCATGGTTACCCCATTGAACATCCACGCTGTGATGTGCACAAAGCTCATCCATAACGATATCAGCACGAGGTCCTCTGTCAAAAATATCGCCTACGATATGTAAATGGTCTACGGCAAGACGTTTGATTGCTTCTGCAATGGCAGTAATAACATCATCAGCCTGTCTGGTTTCGATGATAGAAGTAATGATATTTTCGTAGTAATCTTTCTTTTCCTGTTCTTCCTGATTGATGTTCATCAATTCGTTGATGATATAAGCATATCCTTTTGGAAGTGCTTTACGAACTTTAGAACGAGTATATTTACCTGCAACATAACGGCAAAGACCGATAAGACGATGCAGAGTGATACGATACCATTCTTCCATATCTTCATCATTTTTCTCTTTGGCAATCAGTTCCAATTTTTCTTCAGGATAATAGATGAGAGTAGCCAGCTCGTCTCTTCCGCGGCGAGAGAAGCTGTTACCGTATAATTCGTCTAATTTTTCCTTAATAACCCCTGAGCAGGAATTTAAAATGTGCTGAAATGCTTCGTATTCTCCATGAATATCGGAAATAAAGTGTTCAGTTCCTTTTGGTAAATTTAAAATCGCCTGAAGGTTTACGATTTCAGTACCTGCAGCCTGAACAGTTGGATACTGTTTTGCAAGCAGCTGAAGGTAATGCAGTTCCTCAGGCTTGTAGTTTTTTCTAGATTTCATAGTATTTTCCCCCTATTAGTACTGCCTTTAAAAAGTCAGTTTCCCCTACTATTAGTCTAAAATACAAGGCAGACAAAAGCAAGAAAATAATTTTTAATTTCAAATAATTTTATATTTTATACGATTAGGTTATGAAATTGTGCTATGATAGGCTCAGATGATTTGTGAACGAAAAAGAGGAGATAAATCTATGCAGAAATTTACATATTATGCACCGACAGAGGTGGTATTTGGGAAAGAAACAGAACTGGAAGCTGGAAAATTAGTAAAGAAATATGGCGGCACAAAAGCATTGCTTGTTTATGGCGGTGGAAGTGTGGTAAAGAGCGGGCTTTTAGAACGAGTAAAGAAGTTTCTTTCGGTTTCTGGAGTCGCATATGCGGAATGGGGAGGTGTAAAACCAAATCCAAGACTTGCGCATGCACAGGCAGGAGCTGAGTATGCGGTTTCGGAAAATATTGATTTTATTTTAGCCGTTGGTGGAGGCAGCAGCATCGATACGGCAAAAGCCATTGCACTTGGAACAGCAAATCCGGGAACAGACCTTTGGGATATTTGGACAAATAAAATTGTTGTGGAAAAGGCATTGCCTGTCGGGGTTGTGCTGACAATTTCAGCTGCCGGCAGTGAAATGAGTGAATCAGCAGTCTTGACAAATGAGAAACTGGGAAAAAAAGCCGGACTCAGCACTGCACTAAATCGGCCAAAATTTGCGATTATGAATCCGGAACTGACCTATACATTACCGAAGTATCAGATTGCCTGTGGCATTGCAGATATTATGATGCATACACTGGAGAGATACTTTATCCCGGCTCAGAGGAACCGTATGACCGATGAGATTGCAGAGGGGCTGCTTCGCACGGTCATTGATTATGGTCGAATTGCTGTGGAGAATCCTACCGATTATGATGCCATGAGTGAGATCATGTGGTGCGGAAGCTTATCACACAATGATTTAACAGGTCTTGGACGTTCGAAGGATTTCTGTGTGCATAAATTCGGACATTCCTTAAGCGCAAAATTTGATGTGGCACATGGTGCATCTCTTACAACGATGTGGGGTGACTGGGCAAAATATGTTTATGAAAATGATCTGGAGCGTTTTAAACATTATGCAAGTGCTGTATGGGGAATCGATACGGAAGATGCAAAACAGGCAGCAGAAGAAGCAATTGAGCGGACTGTTGCATATTTTAAAGAAATTGGTATGCCGACCTGTTTGTCAGAATTGGGAGTTGGAGTGCTGGATGATGATATATTAAAGGAACTGGCAATGAATTCAACTGCAGACGGAAAAGCAGAGCTTTCTTTCATTCGAAAGCTGAATGTGGATGATGTATATCAGATTTTCTGTATGGCAAATCGTTAAATTTTATTAATCAATAAACAAAATGAATGACAAATCAATTTACTTGTCATGAATGAAAATGCTGATTGTGAAACTGTCACAATCAGCATTTTTTAACAGAGAGATATAAACTAAGTATGAGACTAGAACACTGTAATGGAATTACAGTTTGC
>CAZYUZ010000209.1:0-3595 GCA_964650775.1 uncultured Lachnoclostridium sp.
TGAAGTAAAATGGAATAGTGAAAAATCCCCGTAAACGGCTGCTTTGTAATGGCTATCATTGGTCGTTCAATCATCTGACTGTTTTCTCCTTCTAAAATCGCCATATAATCAATCTCGATTCCCTCTAAAATCCCATTTGGATTTCCCACGGACTGGTAAGGAATCAGGCGGTACAAGAGTATTTCTTCCCCTACAAGTTTATGCCATGCCTCGTCAGTTATGATTGAAACTGGCTTTTTACTGACCGGATCGATCAAAAGATTTCCTGTATCAGCAAAGCCTTTGATACGACAGCTTTTTTCCTTCCAGTAAAGAACCACTTCTCTCATACATTCATTTTGCCGTTTGTATATTCTGATTATTTTTTCTAAAATCCCAAAAGTAGCTGCGAACAATCCAGTGGCAAAAATCATCTGATTTGCTCCAATTTCCATCCACTGTCCCAGTGCCTGTATGATTCCACCAAGCACCAGCGTCCATAAAATCATCTGATATAGTAAAAAAAACATTCTTCTGCGGTCTTTGATTTCCAGACAGTAGCAGACCATCAGGCCCGCGGCCGGAAACATTGCACCAACTTGAAGAATAAGGCTGCATCGAAAGAGAATAATAGAAACCAACGTATTGCAGACGGCTGTGATCACTGCTGATAGAAAAACCCTTTTTCCTTTGGCGGCAGGAAAAAAAAGACTTTTCAAAAAAATCAGAAATAACAGATTGCATATAAGGTTTTCCATAAATAACGTATCCGGATATATGACGTAATGCACTGGTTCCTCTCCTTCATTGCAAGGTCATTATACGAAAGGTCATCTTTTTAATTTGTCAAATAACTGGGAAATGTTTTTTATATTTTTCTTTCAGAAATGACAAAGAGAGCCGCTTTTACGACTCTCTTCCTTAAAATAAGACATGCTTAATGATATTTATGTAATGTTTCTAAAATGAGTTTTAAATCGTCTACATGGAGCTGTCCCGGAGCCGAAAGCTCTCCCACAGCACCAAAGGTAATGTCTGAACCAAAGGATTCTCCTGCAATACGTGTAACGATACCCATCTGTCCCATCGCCATCGTGATGAGCGGTTTTTCAAAGTTAATGCTGGTTCTTCCGGTAATCTTTAAAAGTCTTGCAACGTCACCGATTTCGTTTGGTGTAACGGCAATTTTTAAAATATCTGCATTTAATTCTTTCATTTTAGACAATTTGTTCATAATTTCGCTTCTTGTTGGTGTTTTGTCGAAATCATGATGGGAAGCAATGACTTTGATGCCAGCTTCATGAAGCATAGAAATCACATTTTTTGCTCTCTCTAAATCATGATAGATTTCAAGGTCAATGATATCTACTTCGCCGTACATTGCCACAGCCAGATTCAATGCAAAATAATCTTTAGAGCAAATGGATTTGCATCCTCCTTCGCTCTCAGAACGGAAGGTGAATAATAACGGCATATCACCAATCACTTTTCGAAGCCCGGAAAGTACCGATGCGACTGCTGAAAGATTATATGCATCCTCAAAATAATCAGCTCTCCATTCAATGAGATCTGCCGGATAACTCATAATCTCCTCTGCCTTTGCGATAATTTCAGCTTCCGTAGATGCAATGATTGGAACGCAGATTTTTGGCATCCCCTCTCCAATGGTCAAATTTCTTACCGTTACTACCTGTTTCATATCCGTCTCCTTCAAAACTCAACATATAACTAGTATAGTATTTTTTTCTGCAAAGTGCAACATTTGACATGCAAAAAAATTTCTTATAGAATAGTAAAAAACTATGGAAATGAGGCTTTTTATGAAAAAAGACATTACAGGTCATACACGTCTGATCTGCCTCTTTGGAGATCCGGTTTCTCACAGCATTTCTCCTGCGATGCACAACCTCTCTTTTGAGACTTTAGGATTAGATTATGTGTATCTGGCATTTAAGACAAATATAGAAGAATTTGACAATACAGTCGCAACATTAAAACAGATTGGCGCACGTGGATTTAACTGCACAATGCCATGTAAACGAATCGCTGCGCAAAAATGCGACGAGCTTTCGCCAGCGGCAAAATTTATGAATTCTGTGAATACTGTTGTAATTGAAGATGGCAAATTAATCGGTCATAATACAGACGGTGTCGGTTATATGCGTTCATGTATTGATGCTGGACATGACATTATTGGGAAGCAGATGACTCTGCTTGGTTCCGGCGGTGCTTCCTCCGCTATTTTGACTCAGGCAGCCTTAGACGGAATGACAAACATCAATGTTTTTGCCCGTAAGGGAAATTCCTGGAATGTGATCGAAAAACAGATTGATCAGATCAATGCAGAAACCACTTGCAAAGTCACCTTAAATGAACTTGCAGATGAAACTGCACTGCGAAAATCCATCGCGGACAGTGCAATCCTTGTGAATGGTTCTTCTGTTGGTATGGCGCCAAATACAGATGGATGTCTGATTCCTGATACCACCTTTTTCCATTCGGAACTGATCGTATCGGATGTAATTTACAATCCGCGCAAGACAAAACTGCTTGCACTTGCTGAGTCTGCAGGACTTTCCACCTTCAACGGAATGTATATGCTGCTCTATCAGGGAGCAGAAGCTTTTAAAATCTGGACCGGACAGGAAATGCCGGTAGATCTTGTAAAACGCGAGTTATTTTCTTAAATAAACAAACGAATATTTAGCTGTTCGCCTACGGGCACACATAAAACAAGCTCCCACAAAATCTTGTGGGAGCTTTTCATGTCCTTAGACAACTTACTTTCTGTTCTTCTGTAAGAAAATTGGAATCTTGATTTCCTGTTCCTTTGGAGCCTGCACATTTGGAGTTGTGATTCCTGGGAATGTAGGCGCTACTGGTGTTACCGGTGTAGCTGGAGCTACTGGTGTCACTGGTTTTACAGGAGTTGTCATTCTTGGAGATGCACCATAATTAATTCCACTCTTTGTTGGAATCACTTTCTGAGCACCTGTTACATTTGCATCAAGACCTGTAGCGATGACTGTAATGCTGCATTCGTCTGTATATGTATCATCATACATAGCACCGAAGATGATGTTTGCATCTTCGCCAGCCATATCCTGTACGTAGCTTGCTGCATCATTTGCATCCATAAGTGAAATATCACCGGATACGTTAATGATTACGTGAGAAGCACCAGAAATCGTTGTTTCCAGTAATGGAGAAGCAACTGCCTGTTTTACAGCATCTAATGCCTTGTCATCACCCTTCGCGCTGCCGATACCGATATGAGCAATGCCCTTGTCTGTCATAACAGTCTGAACATCAGCGAAGTCAAGATTGATGAGTGCTGGTAAGTTAATCAGGTCTGTGATACCCTGAACTGCCTGCTGTAATACTTCGTCAGCTTTCTTTAAAGCTTCCGGCATTGTTGTTCTTCTGTCAACAATTTCTAAAAGCTTATCATTAGGAATGACAATTAAAGTATCAACGCTGTCTTTAAGCTTTTCGATACCTGTCACTGCATTCTGCATTCTTGTTTTTGCTTCAAATTTGAAAGGTTTTGTAACAACACCAACTGTTAAGATGCCCATATCTTTTGCTGCTTTTGCAACAACCGGAGCTGCACCTG
>CAZYUZ010000210.1:0-3594 GCA_964650775.1 uncultured Lachnoclostridium sp.
GGACTGGCACAGTCAAGAGAAAAAGCAAAAGCAATTATTATGTCCGGAAATGTATTTGTGGAAGGTCAGAGAGAAGATAAGGCTGGAACGATGTTTCCTGACACAGTCAATATTGAAGTGAAGGGTTATGTACAGAAGTACGTCAGCCGTGGTGGTCTGAAGCTTGAAAAGGCAATGGATCATTTTGATGTGACATTGCAGGATAAGGTCTGTATGGATGTAGGTTCTTCTACAGGTGGATTTACAGACTGCATGCTGCAGAACGGCGCATGTAAGGTTTATGCGGTAGATGTCGGACATGGACAGTTGGACTGGAAACTGCGCAATGATCCACGTGTGGTTTGCATGGAACGAACAAATATCCGCTATGTGACACCAGAAGATTTGCAGGAACCGCCTGCGTTTGTATCCATTGACGTTGCATTTATTTCACTGACAAAGGTTTTGGAACCAGTGAAAAATGTGATGACAGAAGACGGGCAGGTAGTCTGCCTGATCAAACCGCAGTTTGAAGCCGGCAGAGAAAAAGTTGGCAAAAAAGGTGTTGTGCGTGACAAGAGCGTTCATTTGGAAGTCATTGAAATGGTCATCTTATATGCACAGTCATTAGGATTTGAAATCAAAAACCTTGAATTTTCTCCGATTAAAGGACCGGAAGGAAATATTGAATATCTGTTACATTTACAGAACAACAGTCAGGGAATTGCGGAACATGTAGACCCCGCAGCCATCGTAGAAGAGGCACATAAAACACTTTCGTAAGAGGCATCGTATGGACAAATTTTACATCATTACCAATCATCATAAAGATGAAAATTTGGAAGTGACAAGAAAAATCCAGGGATATCTGGAAAAACACGGGAAGGTCTGCGCTATCCAGTGTGAGACAAAGCTGGGGACAGAAGCAGATGGTTATAAATTTACAAATGCAGCAGAAATTCCAGAGGATGTGGAGTGCGTACTCGTACTTGGCGGAGATGGGACATTGATACAGGCTGCCAGAGATACGATCAAACGAAATATTCCGCTGCTTGGCTTTAACTTTGGAACTTTAGGATTTCTTGCTGAAATTGAAAAAGAAAATATGTACACAGCACTGGATAAGGTGATGCAGGATGAATATTATCTGGAATCCAGAATGATGCTGACAGGTACCGTTTACCGGGATGGAAAAGCAATGGCGACAGACATTGCTTTAAATGATATTGTTTTGAACCGAAGCGGGGCTTTGCGTACGATCAATTATGAGATTTACGTAAATGATGACTTTTTGTATTCCTGCCCGGCTGACGGAATTATTATTTCAACACCAACAGGATCGACGGGATATAATCTATCTGCCAGAGGACCGATTGTGTCTCCAAGCTCTTCTATGATTCTATTGACACCGATCTGCCCACACAGCTTAAATTCCAGCAGTATTGTATTGTCTGCGGAGGATAAGGTTGCGGTGAAGATGGGACCAGGCAGAAAAAATGCCAATGAAGCAGCAGTGGTAACCTTTGATGGTTCACAGTCCGTCAATCTGATTATCGGAGATTATGTTGAGATAACACAGGCAAAAGAAACCACAAAGCTTGTAAAAATCAGTAAAAAGAGTTTTGTAGAAACTGTGAGAAAGAAGATGCAAAGATGAAAAGTAAACGTCAGGAAGCAATTTTAGAACTGGTAAAAAAGTATGAAATTGAAACTCAGGAAGAACTGGCAGAAAAGCTTGGGAATTCGGGTTTTGCAGTAACTCAGGCAACAATTTCAAGAGATATCAGAGAACTAAAGCTGACGAAAATTCAGCGTGGTGCAAAACAGGTCTATGCAGCACTGTCTGAAAACAAATTTTCGAATAGTAATAAATACATAGATATTTTAAAGCATAGTTTTGTTTCTATGGATATGGCCCAAAATATTCTGGTTATCAAAACTGCATCAGGTACCGCAATGGCACTGGCAACAGCGCTGGATTCCCTGCACTGGGATGAAATCGTTGGAACGATTGCCGGTGACGACACGGTTATGTGTGCAATTCGTACAGTGGAAGATACAAAAAGGCTGATGAAAAAGCTTGAGGATATTTTGAAATAAGGTGAATTATGCTTATCAATTTACACATTAAAAATCTGGCATTAATTGAAGAACTGGAAGTAGATTTTGCAGATGGTTTGAATATTATGACTGGCGAAACAGGTGCAGGGAAATCAATCATTATAGGGTCGATCGAACTGGCGCTTGGTGGAAAGGTGGACAGAGGCTTTCTTAGAGAAGGTACTGAGGAATCCCTTGCGGAGCTGCTTTTTTCCGTATCAGAGCATCAGGCGAAGGAAATTGAAAATCTTGGAATTTCGGTGGAAGACGGAGAAGTCATTTTATCCAGAAGAATCACAGGCACCCGTTCCATTAATAAGATTAATGGAGAGACGGTGCCGGTATCAAAGCTTCGGGAAGTGGCGGCACATCTGATCGATATTCATGGTCAGCATGAGCATCAGTCTTTGCTTCAGAGTAAAAAACAGTTAGAGATTCTGGATAAATTTGCAGGTGATGCTTTGGCAGAGCCGAAAAATGAATTAAAAACAGTTTATCAGGAATACTGCAGTCTGAAAAAAGAGATGGAAGAAAGTACATCTGATCGTGAAGAAAGATCAAGGGAGCTGTCATTTTTAAGTTTTGAAGTTTCTGAGATAGAAGAAGCGGCCCTCATAATCGGCGAAGACGAAATGCTGGAAGAGGAGTATAAAAAGCTGACTCACGGCAGAAAAATCATGGATGCAGTGTCTGAGGTTCATGGTCTGTGCGGTTATGAAAATTATGACAGCGCAGGAGAAGCGATTGGAAAGGCTTTCAGAACGCTATGCAGTGTTTCTGTATATGATGAGAACTTAAATGGTCTTTGCGAACAGCTAGGCAACCTTGATAGTCTTCTGAATGATTTTGCAAGAGATCTATCTTCTTATATGGAAGATTTTGATTTTTCAGAGGAGCGTCTTGTCCAGATTGAAGAACGCTTAAACCTGATCAATAAACTGAAAATGAAGCATGGCAAGAACATAGAAAAGATTCTGGAAGTAAAACTGGAGAAAGAAGAACGCATAGAAAAACTTCAGAATTATGATTTTTATTTGGAAAAGCTCCAAAAGGAATTGGAAAACGCAGAAAAATCAGTAGAAACCTTAAGCGGCGAGATTTCGAGAATTAGAAATGAGGCAGCAAAGGATTTAAGTAAACAGATCACTTCTCATCTGGCGGAATTAAATTTCCTGGATGTTCGTTTTGAAATTCAGTTAGAACGTTTGGAAAAATACAGTGCAAACGGATATGATGAAGCAGAATACAGGATTGCAGTCAATGTGGGGGAATCCTTAAAACCACTTGCAAAGGTTGCATCCGGCGGCGAATTGTCCCGTGTCATGCTGGCATTAAAAACAGTGCTTGCAGATAAAGATGAAGTGGAAAGTATTATTTTTGACGAAATTGATACCGGAATCAGTGGCCGTACAGCCCAGAAAGTATCTGAAAAGATGGCATTGATCGGTCGCAACCGTCAGGTCATCTGTATTACACATTTGCCACAGATTGCATCTATGGCAGACACTCATTTTC
>CAZYUZ010000211.1:0-3581 GCA_964650775.1 uncultured Lachnoclostridium sp.
ATTACACGAATGATACAGATACCCTGCGTCAGATGGTAAGCCAGAGTATTCCAAGCTTGTTCTCATCATCTATCACACTGATCAGTACTTTGATTTCCATGCTGATCTTAAGCGTACCTTTGACATTGCTGGTATTCGTTGGCGTATTTGTGATGCTGAAGGTTTCCGGAAAAATCGGAGGTAATTCAGCGAAATATTTCGTGGCACAGCAGCAGTCTTTGGGTAAGACCAACGGTTATATTGAAGAAATGATGGATGGACAGAAGGTTATTAAAGTATTCTGTCATGAAGGCCAGGCGGTAGATGAGTTTAATGAACTCAATGACAATTTGTTTGAAACTGCAAAAAATGCCAATATATTTGCAAACATTTTAATGCCGATTAATGCCAATATCGGAAATATCAATTATGTAATTATCCTGATTGCGGGATCTCTGCTTGCGATTAACGGAATCGGCGGCTTGACCCTCGGTGCCATTGCATCCTTCTTACAGCTGACCAGAAGCTTCAATGGACCAGTTTCGCAGGTTGCACAGCAGTTTAACTCCATCGTTATGGCACTTGCCGGTGCAGAACGTATCTTTGAACTGATGGATGAACCGTCAGAATCTGATGAAGGATATGTAGAAATTGTAAGATGTAAGGTACATGAAGATGGAACTATCGAACCTTGTGAAGAAAGAACCGGTACATGGGCATGGAAGCATCCACATCATGATGGAACATTAACTTATAAACAGCTAAAAGGTCATGTGACATTAAACGAGGTCGATTTTGGTTATACGGATGAAAAAATTGTACTTCATGATGTGTCTATGAACGTAGAACCGGGACAGAAAATCGCATTTGTAGGTTCTACTGGTGCTGGAAAGACAACTATTACGAATCTGCTGAATCGCTTCTACGATATTCAGGACGGTAAGATTCGCATTGATGGAATCAATATCAATAAGATTAAGAAACGTGAGCTTCGCCGTGCGTTCGGTGTGGTTTTACAGGACACTCACCTGTTTACAGGAACCATCATGGACAATATCCGTTACGGACGTTTAAAGGCGACAGACGAAGAAGTCATTGCAGCAGCAAAGCTTGCAAATGCACATCATTTTATTACAAAGCTGCCGGATGGTTATAACACTGTCATCACTGGAGATGGAGGAACTTTATCTCAGGGTGAAAGACAGCTCCTTGCAATTGCAAGGGCGGCAATCGCCGATCCACCGGTATTGGTACTTGATGAAGCGACATCCAGCATTGACACAAGAACGGAGCAGATTGTATCCAATGGTATGGATAAGCTGATGGCGGGCAGAACCGTATTTGTCATTGCACATCGACTTTCTACAATTAAGAACTCTAACTGTATTATGGTTCTTGAACAGGGACGTATCATTGAACGAGGTGATCACGAAGAACTGCTGAAGCAGAAGGGTAAATATTATCAGTTGTATACTGGAAAATTTGAATTATCATAAAACTTAAAGGTTATAAGAATAGCGATTTCAAAGTGCAGGGTAGAAATATCCTGCACTTTGTATTATATAAAATACCTTTACGAAAACTAAAAGAAAAGTTGTTACAATGTATGAGTGAAGGGCCAAATCAAACAGGACGTCCGAATTTGGTGGTGAAACATAATGAACAAATTACAATTAGAGCAGTGCATTAGGGATTATGGCAAGGAAATTAAGCAGCCGGGATTTTCTAAATATATGTCAATTTTTGGCACTAAGATTTTCTAAATGAAATTGTTGTCATACTTTTCAAAAAATGATATGATAACAGAATGGGAAATATATGATTAATAAGGAGGATACGATATGAATTTAGAAGGCATATTACATCAGTTAGTAGAAGAAAAGAAGTTTCGAAAACTGCGAGGTATCCTCGAAGAGATGAACGAGGTTGATATCGCAGAATTTATTCAGGAAATTGAGCAGGATAAAGTGGTTCTCGTATTTCGACTCCTTCCAAAAGAACTGAGTGCAGAAGTGTTTGCATGTTTGGAAATTGAGATGCAGGAGTACATTATCAACAGCATGTCCGACTACGAATTGCAGAAGATCATCGAAGAACTCTACATCGATGATGCGGTAGATATGCTGGAAGAACTGCCTGCGACCGTTGTCCGACGTGTTCTTGCCAATGCAAAGCCGGATACCCGTGCACTCATTAATCAGTTCTTACAGTATCCGGATGACAGCGCCGGCAGTATTATGACGGCCGAATATATCGGATTAAAGAAAAATATGACTGTAGAGCAGTCATTTGCATACATCAGACGCAATGGAGTAGATAAGGAAACCATTTATACCTGTTTCGTACTGGATGAGAAACGTCATCTGGAAGGTATCGTTACCGTTAAGGATTTGCTGTTAAATGATTATGAAACCAAGCTGGAAGATATCATGGATACCAACATCATTCAGGCGATAACTACAGATGACCAGGAAACCGTTGTTGAAACCTTCAATAAATACGATTTACTTTCCCTTCCGGTAGTTGATCATGAAAATCGTCTTGTTGGTATCGTTACTGTCGATGATATCGTGGATGTCATGGAACAGGAAGCGACAGAAGATATCGAGTTGATGGCTGCGATCTTACCATCTGAAAAGCCATATTTAAAGATGGGTGTTTTTGAAGTAGCAAAGAATCGTATTCCATGGCTCTTAATCTTAATGTTTACAAGTACGCTTTCAGCACTTATTTTGGAAGCTTATGATGCTTTTACCGCATTGTTTCCAACACTGGTTACCTGTATTCCAATGCTGACGGCAACTGGCGGTAATGCCGGAAGCCAGGCTAGTACGACGATTATCCGTGCCATGTCTATCGGTGATGTGGAAATGGAAGATGTCTGGAAGGTATTCTGGAAAGAATGCAGAGTTTCTTTAATCGTAGGTGCAATTCTTGGGATTGCAAATTACATTCGTCTGATAATCATGTATCCGGATGAACCAATGGTTTGTCTCGTTATCGGACTTAGTTTGGTTGCGACGGTAGTTATGTCAAAACTTCTTGCTTGCGTATTGCCGTTTATTGCAAAGAAATTCAAACTGGATCCTGCCATGATGGCAGCGCCATTAATTTCGACAATCGTGGACTCTTTGAGTTTGGTGGTTTATTTTGCCATCGCAGGCATGATTTTGTCGGTATAAATACAAAGGGAGAAAAATTATGTTAAACGGAAAGAAAGTATTATTTAGTGGAATGCAGTCCACTGGAAATCTTACATTGGGAAATTACCTTGGAGCTTTAAAAAACTGGGTAACTTTAAGTGATGAATATGAATGTTTCTACAGCGTTGTAGATATGCACTCTATCACAGTTCGTCAGGATCCTGCAGAGCTTAGAAGACGTGCAAGAGCACTTCTGACCTTATACATTGCAGCAGGATTAGACCCTGAAAAGAACTGTATTTACTATCAGTCTCATGTGTCAGGTCATGCAGAACTTGCATGGATCTTAAACTGCTATACTTACATGGGCGAATTAAACAGAATGACTCAGTTCAAGGATAAATCTGCAAAACATGCAGACAATATCAACGCAGGTCTCTTTACATATCCGGTACTGAT
>CAZYUZ010000212.1:0-3570 GCA_964650775.1 uncultured Lachnoclostridium sp.
CACAGTAAGCATGTTCGCCAACAGGCATTGTAGATTCGTTAAATGCGATCATATCTGCCCAGATTTTGTAAACATTAGTGCTGTGAGCAAAGTTGATCATATCCGGTGTAAATCCACCGCATGGACGCATATTTACTTCCAGAGCCATGACATCGCCCTTTTTGCCAAGTCCTTCATGGTCTTCTAAAAGACGGAAGAATTCGAAGTGAACGAAACGGCTCTTAACGCCGAAGCTCTTAACTGTTGCACGACCTGCTTTGCGTGTATCTGCAGGAAGGTCTTTTACAATGTAGTAGATAGAGTTGTCTGCGTTATTTACAACATCCATGATAGAGTTTGGAGTTACATTTCCTGTTTCAAATACAGGTTCACCGTTAGCGTCGATGATTGCATCGTAAGAGTTTACTTCTGCATTAACAAACTCTTCCATGATGTATTCAACGCCTTCCCATTTTTCTTCAAAGAATGTTTTCATTTCTTCGTCATTGGAAATTTTATGTGTATCAGAAGCGCCTACACCATTGTCTGGTTTTGCAATGACTGGATAGCCTACTTCTTTAACGAATTCTAAGCAGCCTTCAATTGTGTCAACCATGTGGTGTTTTGCAACCGGGATTCCTGCTTTGATGTAGAATTCTTTCATTTTGGATTTGTATTTAATTCTTGGAATGTCTGCTGCCTGAAAGCTTGTAGTAACGTTAAAGTCTGTACGAAGTCTTGCATCTCTTTCCAGCCAGTATTCGTTGTTGGATTCGATCCATTCGATACGGCCGTATTTGAAGATAAAGAATGCGATAGCGCGGTAAACTGCGTCATCATCTTCAAGACTGTCAACTTTGTAGTATTCGTTTAAGCTGTCCTGCAGCTCTGGCATCAGATTGTCATATGGACAATCGCCGATACCAAGGACGTTGATGCCGTTGTTTTTTAATTCACGGCAGAACATCCAGTAATTTGTTGGAAAGTTTGGTGAAATAAATACTAAATTCCTCATTTGTGTTTTCCCCCTCGTTTTATTCATTTGTATTCATTTATCTTTCTAAAAGGTATGGTAAGTAGTAAACAACCTGTTTGTACCACCAGTCCCAATCATGTTTTACATCATATCCCCATAAATCAACCCAGATGTTGATTCCTTTTTCAGCAAAGATTGCTTTTAATTCTTTGGTTGTATCTGGGATTTCCCAGTCGCCCTGACCTACGCAGATTACAGCTTTCTGCTGGTTGAACATATCAATGTATGGATGGTCTGTTGGAAGATTTCTCATATAATGAACTGGTGAGTTCTGATATACGAGATCATCCATGTAACCGCCAAAGCCGTATTCTGATGTATAAATACCGCTAAGTGCTAATGTACCGTCAAAAAGATCTGGGCGGCGTAAGTAAAGGTTTGCTGCGTGTGTTGCACCTAAAGAACAGCCAAATGTGATGATTCCAGGATAGCCTTCCCAGCCATTCTTTTCATTTGCATAGTTTCTTAAAAATGGAACGACTTCATCTGTGATGTAGCGAATCCAAGCTTCGTGACGTTCTGCTTTCCAGCGTCCGTCGCCATGTCTGTTTGACCATGTTTCAAGGTCGATGGTATCAATTCCTAAAACCATTACCTGACCGGATTCGATCCAAGGTCCCCAAACGTCTGTCATTTTGAAGTTTTCAAAGTCAAAGTAGCGTCCGTCCTGGCAAGGAATAAAAAGAACCGGATGACCTGCGTGGCCCCATACTTTGCATTCCATGTCACGACCAAGCGCCTGACTGTACCATTTAAACTGATTTGTTTCCATTGGAAATTTCCCTCTTTTCTTCTGTTGTATCTAAATTATAAAGTAATGTTTCCATAAAAAATGGAATTTGTTTCTCCCAGCTTGCTTCGCAATGGGTACCATCCGGTACGATGCGGCAATGTAAGGAAAGTTTACGCCACATCAGCAGTGTGGCAAGTTCGCCGAAGGCACGGCGCATATTTCTGTGATTTCCAAACTCTTCGGAGCCGTAATCCACATAAAGAACAGTATCCGGTTCAAACTGTGCAGTGGTGAGCATATTTTGCACTTCTGCCGGTGACGCCCAAAGGGATGGAGAAAGTGCTGCTGCACGGGAAAATACATGGTTGTATTCCATCAGTGCGTAGATGCTCATGAGCCCTCCCATGGAGCTTCCTGCAATAAATGTGTGTTCTCGGTCTGGAATTGTACGGTAATGTTTGTCAATCATTTGCTTAAATACATTGATGTACCATTCCATGGTTGCCTTTCCCTGACCAGGAACAAAGCCCATTTCCGGGTTTTTGAATGTAAACGGAGAATATTCCGATAAACGTCCGTTATTCGGACTGTGATTACATTCTACAGCGGCAATGATCATCTGTGTCTTTGTTTTGTCCATGTATTCTTTCATGCCCCAGGATTTTCCATAGGTGGCATCGGAATCAAAAAACACATTGTGTCCGTCAAACATATACAATACCGGATACCGTTTGCTTTTATTAATCTCTTTGTGGTATCCTTTTGGAAGGTATATATATGCATTGCGGAGTTCCTCTGTGCCGTCTGCCAGAGGATATACAATTTTAAAGCGTTTAATCATATATACTCCTCATATCGCTTTTTTGCTTTAATACGTCAAAATGAGCGAATATTATCGTTTAAATATAACACAATAGACTGGAAATATCAAGAAACATGACTTATTATTATAATCAATTATCGAAAATAGAACAGAAGGCATACTATGCGATGAAAGAGGGGCTGCTGAATCTGGCTCCATCTTTTACAGTACCGTTGTTGGATGGTAAGACTCTTTCGGATATCTATTTCATGGTGAGAATGGACTGCCCGGAGATTTTCTGGTCGGTGAAATTTAGTTATAAATATTATAAGGACTCCGATCATGCGGAAATGATTCCGGAATATCTGTTTAAGAAAAATCAGATTATCGAGCATCGTGCGGCGATGGATGCAAGAGTTAAGAAGCTTGCACGACAGGCAGAGAAAATGAGTGAAAAGGAAAAAGAACTCTTTGTGCATGACTTTATCTGTCAGAATGTGCGCTATGATAAGCTGAAAAAAGCATATTCCCATGAAATTATCGGACCGCTGGGGCAGGGCGTTGGTGTGTGTGAAGGGATTGCAAAGTCCGTGAAGATATTATGTGATGCCCTTGGAATCTGGTGCATCATTGCGTTGTGTGACAATAATCCTGAGAAGGGGATTAAATACCGCCATATGTGGAATGTGGTGAAAATTGAGGGAAAATATTATCATCTGGATGCGACTTTTGATAATTCATTAAGCAAAGATGATTTGATTCGATATGACTATTTTAACTTAAGTGACGGTCAGATATTTAAAGATCATGAACCGGCGATTTACAAGCTTCCGGTTTGCTCTGATGGAGATCATACTTATTATCGCGAAAAGAAGTTGTCTTGGACAAAATATGAGGACGTCAGAAAACGTGCCGCTCAGGCGGTGAAAAAGGGGAAAGTGCTGATTTTCCACTGGAGAGGCGGTTATCTTACAAGGGAGGTTTTAAAGGAACTGTTTGAAATCTTTCATGAGGAAGCGC
>CAZYUZ010000213.1:0-3547 GCA_964650775.1 uncultured Lachnoclostridium sp.
AGATGTAACTTATGTACGTGGTTTCTTAGGAAGAATGCTTTTCGCAGGAGAAGATGGTGTGAAAAAAGTACGCGTTCTTTCCGGTGGTGAAAAGGTACGTTGTATGTTAAGTAAACTCATGATTTCCGGTGCAAACATCTTAATCATGGATGAACCAACTGACCACTTAGACATGGAATCCATCACAGCGCTGAACAATGGTATGATGAAGTTCCCAGGAGTTTTATTATTCTCTTCCCGTGACCATCAGATCGTTCAGACAACAGCAAACCGTATCATTGAAATTCTTCCAAACGGCAGCATGATTGATAAGATCACAACTTACGATGAATATCTTGCAAGCGATGAAATGGCTAGAAAGAGAACCGTCTTTGTTGCGCAGAGAGAAGAAGACGCAAACTAATGAAAAATATATATATCCTGGAATCAGTAAAAGCTGGTTTCAGGATATTTTTGTGTGTAAAAAACGCAGGATTTGTGGTACACTAGCGACTATGGAGTGTGAGTAATATGAAAACGAGTACATTATTGAAAAGATTTTTACCATATTATGGGAAATATAAGCATATTTTAATCATGGATTTATTCTGCGCAGGTTTGACATCGATTTGTGAACTGGTTCTGCCGATGATCATGCGTGATCTTACCAATATGGCGACCAGCAATCTTGCAGCGTTGACAGTGCAGTATGTATTAAAACTTGGTGCATTATATCTGGGACTTCGCATTTTAGATGGTGCGGCAAACTTTTATATGGCAGGTATGGGACATATTATGGGAACGAATATGGAAACTGACATGCGAAGAGATGCCTATGCACACCTGCAGAAGCTTTCCAATACCTACTATAATAATACAAAAGTCGGACAGATCATGGGGCGCATTACCAATGACCTTTTTGATGTCACAGAATTTGCTCACCATTGTCCGGAAGAATTTTTCATTGCAGGTTTAAAAGCCGTATTTTCTTTTGTGATTTTACTGGGTGTCAGTCCGATTCTTACTCTGCTGATTTTTACATGCCTCCCATTAATGTTTTTTGTTTGTCTGAAAATCAATCGAAAGCAGAAGTCGGTTTTCAAAGAGCAGAGACACCAGATTGGAGAATTGAATGCCCGTATCGAGGACAGTCTGTTGGGACAGAGAGTTGTCAAAGCTTTTACCAATGAAGAAAAAGAAAATCAGAAATTTGAAGAAGATAACCAGAAGTTTTTAGGTATTAAAAAGCATAGTTATCATTTGATGGCTGTATTTACCACTGCGAACCGTCTGTTTGATGGTATGATGTATCTGGTGGTCATTGTGGCGGGCGGGATTTTCCTGACAAAAGGTCTGATTTCAGCGGGTGATCTGGTTGCATATACGCTGTATGTCAGCACAATGATTGCTACAATTCGACGAATTATCGAGTTTACGGAGCAGTTCCAGCGAGGTATGACCGGAATTGAACGTTTCCTTGAAATCATGGACGCGGAAATCGAAATCTTTGATGAACCGGATGCGGTGGAAATGCCGACACCAAAAGGTGATATCGTATTTGATAATGTGAGTTTTGAATATTCTGACGATCATAATGAAGTGCTTAGAAATGTTTCTCTTCATATCCATGCCGGGGAAAAACTTGCACTGGTTGGACCGTCCGGCGGTGGTAAAACGACTCTTTGCAATCTGATTCCACGTTTTTATGATGTGACAGAAGGAAAGATTCTGATTGATGGAGAAGATATTCGTAAATATACTTTAAAGAGTCTGCGCAGCAATATTGGTGTTGTACAGCAGGATGTTTATCTGTTCTCAGGAACGATTCGTGAAAATATTTTATATGGAAACTTGAATGCAACGGAAGAAGAAGTGATTGAGGCAGCAAAAAAAGCTGAGGCCCATGAATTTATTCTGAATTTAAAAGATGGTTACGACACTTATGTTGGAGAACGTGGTGTGAAGCTTTCGGGAGGGCAGAAGCAGCGCATCAGTATTGCCAGGGTATTCTTAAAGAACCCTGCCATTCTGATTTTGGACGAAGCAACCTCGGCACTGGACAATGAAAGTGAAGCTGCCATTGTAAAATCATTAGATAAATTATCTGAAGGACGTACAACTCTGACAATTGCGCATCGTTTAAGCAGTATTCAGAATTCAGATAGAGTTCTGGAACTGACGGATGACGGCATTCATGAGAAAAATGAACTTTTGACTGGACGTTAGAGTATTTGGAGGATATGAAAAAATGAATTTGTTTGAATCGACAGATATTTTAGTTCCAAAGAATGTGGAAATGGAAAAGTGGGCGGTGATTGCCTGTGACCAGTTTACTTCTCAGCCGGAATATTGGAAGAGAGTAGAAGAATATGTAGCAGGTGCTCCATCTTCTCTGAGACTTATTTTTCCGGAAGCTAAGCTTGGGGAAGAATCTGGAAGTATGGTTTCTGAAATCAGAGAAACAATGGAAAATTATTTGGAAAACGATAAGTTTGCTGAATACAAAAATGCATTGATCTATGTGGAGAGAACTCTGATTGATGGCAGTATTCGAAAAGGAATCGTAGGAGCAATCAATCTGGATGAGTATGATTATTCTCCGCATTCCCTTTCCGGTATCCGCGCAACAGAAAAAACGGTTGTAGAGAGAATCCCGCCGAGAAAGGTCATTCGAGAAAATGCATTGCTGGAGTTGCCGCATATTTTGCTTTTCTCTGATGATGAGAAAGACCTTATGTGTGGATATCTGGAATCCATAAAAGAGAAACTTCCTATATTATATGATTTTGACATGATGGGCGGCGGCGGTCATATTTGTGGAAGATTAGTAGAGGGTGAGAATGTTACCGGGTTTATGGAAAAACTGGAAGCTTACGGTGATTTTGTTCAGCAGAAGTATGCGGATTCTAAAAAGGTTCCGATGATGTTTGCTGTGGCGGACGGAAATCATTCTCTTGCAACTGCGAAAGCATGTTATGAAGACATCAAACTGAAAAATCAGGGAAAAGATTTATTAAAGCATCCTGCACGATATGCGCTCGTGGAATTGGTAAATATTCATGATGAAGCACAGAAATTTGAACCGATTCACCGAATTGTAAAAAATGTAGATGTTCAGGCAATGCTTGGCGCGCTTATTTTAGATTCTTGCGCAGAAGAAGGTTATCCGGTGAAATGGTACAGCGGAGAAAAGCATGGAATTGTTTATCTGGATCCTGCAAAGGGTCAGCTTCCAATCGGAATTTTACAAAACTTTTTAGATGAATACTTGTCAGTGCATTTAGGTGTGATTGATTACATTCATGGAGAAGATGTTTTGCATAATCTGGCAAAAGAGCCAAACTCCATTGGTTTTGTTCTTCCAGTCATTGATAAGAGTAAGTTTTTCAAAGGAATTATAGAAGATGGTGTATTCCCAAGAAAGACATTTTCAACAGGTCATGCTCAGGAAAAGAGATATTATCTGGAAGCAAGAAAGATTGTAGCAGATTGAAGCATTAAATTAATAAAGAAAAGCAAAAAAGTCCTTGAATTTCAAGGACTTTTTGTTTATAATATTGTCTTGTGC
>CAZYUZ010000214.1:0-3525 GCA_964650775.1 uncultured Lachnoclostridium sp.
TTACAACTGAAAACGTGGAAGCAATCAGACAGGCTTTAGATAAAAGAGAATTGATCAAAATCAGTGTTCTTCAGAACTGTGAAGATGACGCAAGAGAAATCGCAGAAGTCATCGCAGAAAGAACACGTTCTCAGGTGGTTCAGGTCATTGGTAAGAAAATCGTTCTTTACAAAGAAGGAAAAGATAAAAACAAGAAGATCGAACTTCCAAAAGCATCCAAGAAAAATGTGTAAGAAGATTGGAATCTTAGGCGGAACGTTTGATCCGTTCCATAAAGGGCATTATATGCTGGCAAAAACTGCGTATGAACAGTTTTCGCTGGATGAAGTGTGGATCATGCCCAACGGCAATCCACCACATAAACGAAATATAGAGCAGACTGACTTTAAAATCCGTTGTAAAATGATCCGCCTGGCAATCGAAGAGGCTGATTACATGGTACTTTGTGACCATGAAGGTTCAGAAGATTGTTATCATTTTACTTACCAGACTTTGGGAGAGTTTCATGAAAAATATCCGAAGTATGAGTTTTATTTCATAATTGGCGCAGATTCTTTAAGAGACTTTCCGACATGGCGTGAACCGGGCAAAATCGCCAAATTATGCACACTTTTGGTTGCATGCAGGGATGAAGCCGGAATCGCAGATTTGAAGGCAAAAATTGCCGAAATGGAGGAACGCTACGGGGCAAAATGCCTGATTATGAATTCTCCAAAAGTGGATGCTGCAAGCAGTGAGATCAGAGAACTGGTCCTGGCTGGCAAAGATGTATCTGTCTATGTGGGTAAAAAAGTCAGTGACTATATCAAAAAAGAGAAGCTTTATGTAACATTCTATACAAGAGGTTCACAAATGGCTGAATATGATTTAAAGTTATTACAGAAACAAATGAAGGAAGAATTAAGTGAAGACCGCTTTGAGCATACCCTTGGAGTCATGTACACAGCGGAAAGCCTTGCAATGCGCTATGGAATCGATATGACAAAGGCAGCAGTTGCAGGACTCCTTCACGACTGTGCAAAATGTATTCCAAATTCACAGAAAATTAAGATGTGTAAAAAGCATGATATTGAAATCACGGAAATGGAAGAAAAGAACCCATCACTTTTACACGCAAAGCTTGGTGCCTATATGGCAGAGAAAGCTTATGGTGTCAGTGATCCTGAGATTTTAAGTGCCATCAAATGGCATACAACCGGAAAACCTGATATGTCTATGCTGGATATCATCATTTATATGGCGGATTACATTGAGCCCAACAGAGATAAAGCGCCGAATTTAAAACAGATTCGCAAGCTTTGCTTTGAAAACATTGAAGAAGCATTGTATCAGGTTCTCGAAGGTACGTTAGATTATTTAAGCGACCGACCAGATATGATCGATCCGATGACAAAGATCAGTTATGATTTTTACAAATGGAAATTAAAAAAATAAGGAGGATTCCTATGGCAGCAACATCAAAAGAACTGGCAAAAATCGCTCATGCAGCACTGGAAGAAAAGAAAGCAAATGACATTAAGATCATTGATATTTCAGGTGTTTCCGTACTTGCAGATTATTTTATCATTGCCAGCGGTTCTAACAGAAATCAGGTACAGGCAATGGTTGACAGTGTACAGGAAGATCTGTACAAAAAAGCCGGCTTAGAAGCAAAACAGGTTGAAGGCTACCAGACAGGAAGCTGGATCTTACTTGATTATGCAGATATCATCGTTCATGTATTTGATGAAGAAAACAGATTGTTCTATAACTTAGAAAGAATCTGGAGAGATGGTAAGGATATTGCAATCGAAGATTTATAAGAGACTTAAGGGTGGTGAATAACCGCCCTTTTTGTGATTTTGTGAAAGGTGCAGGAGAGAGCTATGCCAGAAATTTTAGACATTGTCCAGAAAACAAAACAGAAATTTTTAAATATGTTTGAGTTTACAGTAAAGGATCGAAGCGGAAGAGTTCATCCGTATTATGTTGCTTCCCGTGCGACAGAGATTGAGTCTCTGAAGGCAAAAACAGGGAAGAATCCGGCAGACGGAGTGATCATTTATGCAGTACATCGCGGCGAAAAGGATCGAATCGTGCTGGTAAGACAATATCGTTATTCTATCGGTGATTATATTTATGAGCTCCCTGCCGGACTTGTAGATCCGGGAGAGGATTATAGAATTACTGCTGCCCGTGAAATGATGGAAGAAACAGGATTGACATTTCAACCTGTAGAGCATGATTCCTGCTACAGTGAACCATTCTTTACCACGATTGGAATGACCGACGAATCCTGTCGAACAGTGTTTGGTGAAGCATTCGGGGAACCGTCAAATGCATATCTGGAAGAAAGCGAAGATATTGAAGTTGTATTTGTTGACAGAGAGCAGGCAAAAGAGATTTTAAAGACAGAGAAAGTTGCGCTTATGGCAGCATATCTTTTAATGAATTTTATTCATAGTGAAGATCCTTTCTGGTTCTTGAAATAGAGGAGTTGTTAAATTATGAAATTTGTAGTACAGAGAGTTACAGAGGCATCTGTAACCGTTGATGATAAAATTGTTGGACAGATTGGCAAGGGCTTTTTGGTCCTTGTAGGTGTGTCTGACGCTGATGATAAACAGGTAGCTGATAAGCTTGTGAAAAAGCTGGTTGGTCTTCGTATTTTTGAGGATTCTGAAGGAAAAACCAATCTTTCGCTGGCAGATGTCGGCGGTGAGCTTTTGATGATTTCCCAGTTTACCTTATACGCAAACTGCAAAAAAGGTTATCGTCCAAGCTTTATAGAAGCTGGAAAACCGGATATGGCAAATGAACTTTATGAGTACATTTGCGAAGAATGTAAAAAGAGTGTACCAGTGGTAGAAAAAGGTGTCTTCGGAGCGCATATGCATGTCTCTCTTTTGAATGATGGTCCTTTTACCATTATTTTAGACAGCAGGGATTTATAGGATGAGTTTCTTAAGAAATGTTAATGTTTCTTAAAATTCTGTGATTTTTCACTGATTCGGTTGAAAATATATTAGTTCTACGATAAAATATTAATAAGCAATAATTATGATTTGACGGAGATAAATAAGTAAATCATGAATGATGAATTATTACATATTCCTGAAGAAGAATATCAGGAATTAATCAGACCGTACACAGATGCCATGAATAATGTGCGTATGCGGCTTGAGGTACTGAACAAAGATTATCGTAAAAAGAATAATAACTATCCGATTCATTTTATACAGACACGTATTAAAAAGAAAGTCAGTCTGGAAAAGAAACTGATGAAAAAAGATTTGCCGGTGACGGTGGAAGCAGCTGCGGATAATATCCGTGATATCGCAGGGATTCGTGTCATCTGCTATTTTGAAGAAGACGTATATGCAGTTGCGGATAGATTGAAACAGCAGCAGGATTTAATCTTTATCAGAGAGCGTGATTACATTCAAAATCCAAAGGATAGCGGATATGAAAGCTATCACGTGATTTATGGGGTTCCTGTATACCATGTAGATGGGATGGAATATTTCCCGGTAGAGATTCAGATTC
>CAZYUZ010000215.1:0-3510 GCA_964650775.1 uncultured Lachnoclostridium sp.
TCCCATGCTGTTTCCACACACTGCATCGTTGTAGGTACTCTGTCAGTCTCTTTGTGTGCCAAAGCTGCTCGAATTCGTTCTTTAGATGTCATGCTTGTTTCTCCTTTTCTTCACTTTGCGTTCATTTCTTCTTGATATAACTAATTATACTTTTGGAAAAACGCAAAACAATCAGGTTGGAAAACTATAAATCTAAACGTTTTGAAGAAAAAAAGCACAAAAAAGGGAAGTCTTTCAAACTTCCCTTTTTGTGTTCTCGCTTTTATTCAAAATACATATATTCCATATAAAGTTGGTTAAAAGCTTTATCTGCGGAAAGATTAATTTCTTTCCCTCTGTGTCCGATTCGTCGTACTCTGTCACAGTCGTCTCCAGACAGCAGGTATTTGACTGCTCCGCTTAAAGAACTGTTTCCAATAGCTTTAATCTTTGTCCTGAATTCCTCCGGTATCATGCCAATCTGAATCGCTTTTTCGCAATCCAGCTTATAACCGAAGCCACCTGCAATATATACATTCGAAACCTTCGTCTTAGAAATGCCATATCTTAAGAACAAAGTTTCAATTCCTGCCCTCACTGCTGCTTTGGCAAGCTGGATTTCTCTTACGTCCTGCTGGGTAAATACAATTTCTTCTCCCTCTGGCATCTTAGCTACTGGAAAACCATCATCAAAGTATTCATCATCCAGACATCCTGTTTCATCAACAAGCTCTTCTCTAACCAGCTCAGAAACAGTTTCAATCACTCCGGTTCCACAGATTCCTGTTGGCGGTTTGTTTCCAATCGTTACAAGGGATACTTCACCATTGCGAATGGATACATTAGAAATAGCACCTTGAATGCTGCCTACACCATAAGTAATATTTCCACCTTCAAAAGCCGGACCTGCCGCAGTAGAAGTCACCATCAATTTTTTACTGTTCCCAAGTGCAATCTCGCCGTTGGTGCCAAGATCGAGCAACAGGGAGTATTCTTCGTTCATGTCTACATCGCAAGCATACAATCCAGAAACAATATCTCCACCTACGAAAGCAGAAATTGCCGGTAAAATAACCACTTTTGATTTTAACAGATTGGAATCAAAGATTTCATAAAAATTTCTTACGATCAATTCTGTATTTACCGGAGTAAATGGAAAAACTCCAAGACCACTGCAGTCATATCCCATGAGTAAATGGATCATGGTGGTATTTCCGGAGATTACGATTTTCTCAATCTTTTCTTTGAGAATCCCTTCCACTGCAATCAGTTTTTCAATTCCTTCTAATAAATCCTTGCGAATTAACTGCTGTAATTCCTCTTTTTTGCCTTCTGTAGATGCCTTGATACGTGAGATGACATCCGCCCCAAGCTGTCTTTGGTGATTGATCGTTGTATAAGTTTTGATTACACGCTGACTTTCCAAACCAATCAACTGCAGTGCAATGGTAGTTGTACCGATATCCACCGCAATCCCATAATATTCAAAAATATTCAGTTCTTCACGTTCTTCCTCTAAAGTATGCTCTGTCACCACCTGAAATGCATCCTCTTTTTTCATAAGGAGCTCTATCGTCACCGGTTCCATCGGATATGCCTTACAGGCAAGTCTCATGCCCTCCATCAGTTCTTCTTCTGAAAAAAGTTCCCTGTCGGCATCTGTAATTGGCAAATCACCTGCGATAACCCTGATCTTGCATTTTCCACATTTTCCAATGCCACCGCATACTGCGCCAAAGGATTTCTCTTTTGCGATCAATGCCTCTAAAATATTGTGGCAATCTTTTACCGGTACAAGGTAAGTTTCTTCTCCATCAATCACCTGAATGTCCAGATCCGGAACCTGTCTGTTTTTGCAGGTATAGTTTTTGCATTTTCTGCAGTTGTGACCAACCATAAATTCGTCTGTGTCATCAGAAAGTAAATACAGTACTACATTGCTTTTTACCGGATCGATCATATAGCCGGAAGAAATTCCCATTCCGCATTGTTTCGCCGCCTCTACTTTTTCGAACACGACTTTTTGTATCTCCATTGGAACATCATGAGGGGCTTCCATTCTTCTGCTGATCCCTTTTTTAGACACCAAACATGCTGCTTTTAAAAATGGTTCAATTTCTTTTTCCAGAGAAAATAATGCTGAATCCGCCATAGCATCAGCAAGCATCCCTTTTAGATAATCCCCTTCATGAAAACATTTTGTGGAGTATTCACTGATTTCTTTTCCAATAGAATATAAGACCATGAAAACACCCTGATTATTCGGGAGCTCTACGCTTTCAAGATCACCGGTTTCAAATAAACACACCGGTTTACAAAGCTCATACATCTTATCTTCGATTTCTTCATATTCTTCCAAAATCTCCTCATACAAATCACTAGTCTCATGGCAATCTATCTGACGAAACACTTCTTCTCGATTGATCGTTACTTTCAAATCATTAATCAGCATATGTACCCTCACAAATCCAATAAATGTATCCTATAGAAAAAGGCGCGCGCATGATGATTATGCGCTGCGCCTGCTTTCATTCTATGTAATTTCTTATTTTTCTACAATTGCTTTTTTTGCAACTTCTGCTGCGCTTGCTGCATCTGGTGTATAGAAATCTGCACCGATTTCTTTTGCATAGTTATCGTTGATTGGTGCTCCACCGATCATAACGATATATTTTTCACGGAGACCTTTTTCTTCTAATAATTCTACCACGCCTTTCATGTTTGGCATAGTAGTTGTTAATAATGCGGACATACCAATGACATCTGCTCCGATTTCTTCTGCTTTGTTGATAAATGTTTCTGGTTCTACATCTACGCCAAGGTCACAAACTTCTAATCCTGCACCTTTGAGCATCATTACTACCAGGTTCTTTCCGATATCATGAAGGTCGCCTTTTACAGTTCCTACAACTGCTTTTCCGATTGGTTCATTTCCCATTTCGATTAATTTTGGTTCCAGAATTGCAACACCTGCATTCATTGCTCTTGCTGCCACAAGAACTTCTGGTACAAACACTTCATTTTTCTTAAATTTTGCACCGATTTCCATCATACCGCTAAGCAGACCATCATCAAGAATTGTTTTTGCATCAATTCCTTCATCTAATGCCTGCTGAACCAGTGCTTTCACGTTTTTTGCGCGTCCTTTCTGAAGAAATTCAGAAATTTCCATAATAATTGACATATTTTTTCCTCCTGCTCAATCGTAATATGTTTTCGTTCTCTTTATGGTCTTTATTATAATTTGTAATTTTTTTATTTTTTGAAATAATTTTAGATGAATTGTATTTTTTTTAGTTTTATTATGTTATCATAGTCAAAAGGAGTGATAAACAAATGAAACCATACTTATATACCATTGTAGATAAAGAACAGTTATGTGAAATGTTGAATACTTTTAATCATTGCATGAACATTCCAATCCAGGTTTTGGATGCTGAAGGGCGTATTCTTCTTGCTTATGGGGAAACAACTTCTTTTTGTTCGCTTTTTAAAAAGCATCTTCCTCCAAATGATACCTGTGCAAAAGTT
>CAZYUZ010000216.1:0-3463 GCA_964650775.1 uncultured Lachnoclostridium sp.
CATTCGTAAGTGCGGTCGAATGGTTTGGCAATGTGGTAGTTTTTCTGATGAGGAACAACCACACCCTGTCCCTGACATGCACTGTTCCAGTAAGACTGTTCTGTGTCTAATTCGACACCGATGGAGTCTGGGCGAACAGACCATGCTGCCTGATCAAATAAATGGAATTCAAATTCCGGTAAGATTAACATGGTATCTGCGATATCACAGTCTTTCATGTACTGTTCAGCTGCCAGAACAATATTTCTTGGGTACTGGTCTAATGGACGGTTTTCCGGATAATCAATCACCATCGCATTACCTGTGATAGATAATGTAGGGATTTCACAGTATGGGTCGATCATTGCTGTTTCTAAATCAGGAATAAATACCATATCACTTTTTTCAACAACTGCGTAACCGTAGTTGGAAGCATCAAAACCGATACCGTCAGTCATCGTGGTTTCATTAAACTGAGATGCCGGGATTGTTACATGGCGGAACTGACCATTAATGTCGACGATTTTAAAGTCAACCATTTTGATGTCCTGTTCCTGGATAAAATTCATAATGTCTTGAGCAGTTTTTGACATAAGTTACCTCCTGAAAAGTTTCGAAGTTTTCTTAAATTAAGAATACTTAAAAAATAGTAAAACTTCAACAAATTCCTCTAGGAAATTGACAAAAATTATAATACAATGAGTCGTGAAAATGCATTTTCCGGAATCTTTATTACATTCCTGGGTGTTGGTATGGTAGCCATTCCTACAGGTATTATTTCCGCGAGGGGATGTCGTGCTTCGCATAGAAGACACGGTAGTTTTAGGTGCAGAAACATTCGATGAGCAGGAACATATTAATCTGAAAGAAATTGTTTTGAAAAAGCAGAATCCATGGACAGGACTGCGAATCCGCGACTTGGATATATCAAGACATTCCATCATTGTACTTGTAAAACGTAAAGATAAAACGCTGATTCCGAACGGAAATATGGTGCTGCAGGAAGGGGATAATGTTTTCCTCTATACAAAGCAGCATTTGACCACTGCAAATGATATTGAGATTTAAGCTTAGAAAAGAGGGCATTTATGATCTATACAGTTACTTTTAATCCATCTTTAGACTATATTGTAACAATTGACGATTTTCAGCTGGGAAAAACAAACCGTACCACGAGTGAACTGATGCTGCCGGGCGGCAAGGGGCTGAATGTTTCTACAGTGCTTCATAATCTGGGCATCGAAAATACAGCTCTTGGATTTACGGCTGGGTTTGTTGGAGAAGAATTAAAACATCTGGCAAAAGAGATTGGGTATTACTGTGATTTTATTGACGTTCCAAATGGCGTTTCCAGAATTAATGTGAAAATGAAAGATTTTGACGGAACAGAGATTAACGGCATGGGACCGGTGATTGATGAGGAGTCCCAAAAACTTTTGATGGACAAGTTAGAGCAGCTGGTGGAAGGAGATTCGCTCGTATTGGCAGGAAGCATTCCGACAGGGATGCCAAAGAGCATTTACAGTGACATTTTAAAGACGCTGGATGGCAGAGGGATTCAGTTTGTTGTGGATGCTACAAAGGAACTTTTGTTAAATGTGTTGCCATATCATCCATTCCTGATCAAGCCAAATAATCATGAGCTTGGAGAACTCTTTGGTGTAAAACTGGAGAAAAAAGATGAGGTTGAACCATATGCCAGAAAACTGCAGGAAATGGGTGCAAGAAATGTGCTGGTTTCCATGGCAGGAGAAGGCGCAGTGCTTTTGGATGAAAACGGAAAGCTTTATAAGCTGGATGCACCAAAAGGAACGCTGGTAAATGCGGTTGGTGCAGGAGATTCCATGGTAGCAGGATTTATTGCCGGTTGGGGAGAGAAAAGAGATTACGAACATGCATTTAAGATGGCAGTGTGTGCGGGAAGTGCAAGTGCATTTTCTGAAATGTATGCAACGAAGGAAGCGGTTGAGAAATTGTATAAAAATTTATCTTATTGCTTATAAAAAAATATTGCTATGTGAAAAAAAAGTGAGTATAATTACTCTGTTGAGGAATTCATTTTTTCTATAAATAAGGAGAATACAAATGAAACAGGATATGATTGTAATATTGGACTTAGGAAGCACAGAAAACACAGTGCTTGCCCGTCAGATTCGTGATTTAGGTGTTTACAGTGAAATTCATCCACATGATATCACAGTGGCTGAATTAAACAAATTAGACAATGTAAAAGGTGTTATTTTAAACGGTGGTGAAAACAGAATCGTTGATGGTGTTGCAGTTGAAGTTCTTGATGAAATTTATACATGCGGTTACCCAGTGATTTCTGTGGATTACCCAGGTTCTAAATGTGAAGTACAGTATGCGTCTCTTCCAGACGATGAAGTGATGAAAGATTTCTTATTCAACGTTTGTAAAGCAGAAGCAAACTGGAATATGAAAAACTTCGTAGCAGACCAGATTGAATTAGTTCGTAAACAGGTTGGTGACAAGAAAGTTCTTCTTGCACTTTCAGGTGGGGTTGACTCTTCCGTAGTTGCTGCATTATTAGTAAAAGCAATCGGCGATCAGTTAACATGTGTTCACGTTAACCACGGTTTAATGCGTAAAAATGAATCTGAAAGTGTTATTGAAGTATTCAGAAATCAGCTTCACGCAAACTTGGTTTACGTTGATGCAACTGACAGATTCTTAGATAAACTTGCAGGTGTTGCAGATCCAGAACAGAAACGTAAAATTATTGGCAGCGAATTCATTCGTGTATTCGAAGAAGAAGCTCGTAAATTAGAAGGTATCGAATTCCTTGGTCAGGGTACAATCTATCCAGACATCATCGAAAGCGGTACAAAGACAGCGAAAATGGTTAAATCTCACCATAACGTAGGCGGTCTTCCAGAAGACTTGCAGTTCTCATTGGTTGAACCACTCGCGCAGTTGTTCAAAGATGAAGTTCGTGCTTGTGGTATTGAACTTGGTCTACCAGCAGAAATGGTATATCGTCAGCCATTCCCAGGCCCAGGTCTTGGTGTAAGATGTCTTGGAGCAATCACAAGAGAAAGATTAGAAGCTCTTCGTGAATCTGATGCAATCCTTCGTGAAGAATTTGCAAACTACGGCTTAGACAAGAAAGTATGGCAGTACTTTACAGTAGTACCGGATTTCAAAGCAGTAGGTGTGAGAAATCATGAAAGAAGCATGGGTTACATGGTAGTGATCCGTGCGGTAAATACAATTGATGCCATGACAGCATCCATTGAAAGAATCGATTATGATATCTTAGAAAAGATTTGTCAGAGAATCACAGATGAAGTAACAAGCGTTTCACGAGTATGTTATGAAATTACTCCAAAACCAGTTGCTACAATTGAGTTCGAATAAAAAATATTGTATATGTAGTATTTATATGGTAGGTAGTCCATAGGATTACCTGCCATTTTTGTATTCTTTTTATTTTGAGGTTTAACGTAATGAAAGTGCAACCAAT
>CAZYUZ010000217.1:0-3462 GCA_964650775.1 uncultured Lachnoclostridium sp.
GGAATAATTGTTTTATAAATTGTTTGATTTAAATTATCTTTTACATTTTCTACAACCTGAAGAGAAAGATTTGTTCGTGCATCATACATTGTAAATACAACACCTTCCATTTCTAAAGAAGGATTTAATCTCTGTTTTACAAGATTTACTGTATGAAGTAACTGGCTCAAACCCTCCAACGCATAATATTCACATTGAATTGGCACTAAAACAGTGTCCGCTGTTGTCATTGCATTGATTGTAAGCATATTTAAAGAAGGTGGACAATCTATTATAATAAAATCATAATTTTCTCTAATTCTATCAACTGAACGTTTTAAAATATATTCTTTTTCCTGAATACCAATTAACTCTATTTCTGCTGCTGCCAAATTTACATTAGAAGCAATGATTGATAATCGTTCAAACTCTGTTTCTAAAATTGTATCTTCGATTTCTATTTCTCCAAGAATTAACTCATAAATAGTATTCTCAATAGAATTTTTATCTATTCCCAATCCACTGGTTGTATTTCCCTGTGGATCAACATCAATCGTTAAAACTTTTTGTCCTGCTTCAGCTAAACATGCAGATAAATTAATTGCTGTTGTAGTTTTTCCTACGCCACCCTTTTGATTGGCGATAGCAATAATTCTTCCCACTGTACTTCTTCCTTTCCTGCGTATTTTTAATGTTTCACGTGAAACATTGATAACATAAATGAAGTATATCACATCTATGTTTCACGTGAAACATAATTTTATAAAATTAAGAATTTTCATAGATATGAACAAATATCTATGTTTCACGTGAAACATTTTGCACGATTATTTAAGAAAAAAATAAGTTTATTTTATATAAAAAATAGAGTATACTAAACATATCAAAGTTAGAGGAGAAGTGCATATGAGCAAACACAATACTCTGAAAAAAATAATTATTACAACTGCTGTTCTTGGAACTGCAATTCATGTAGCAAATGAATATATTATGAAAATTGCTACGTCAAAAGACTTACTGAAAAAAGATGATGGTAAATACTATTCATTTAAATATGGAAATGTTTTTTATAAAGTATCCGGAGAAGGAAAACCAATACTTCTGATTCATGATATTAATGAATGCAGCTCTGGTATGGAATGGTTCTATTTAGAAAAGAAACTTTCTAAAACAAATAAAGTATATACCATCGATTTACTTGGATGCGGACGTTCCGATAAACCAAAATTGAATTACAATAGTTTTTTATATGTACAGTTAATTACTGATTTTATCAAAGAAGTAATCGGAGAACCAGCTGATATTATCGCAACAGGAAAATCAGTTGCACCAGTAATTATGTCTGCAAAATTAAAAGAAGAATCAATTGATCGATTGATATTCATAAATCCTGTAGATTATGTAGAACTTGCAGACTTACCTGATCAATTTGCAAAACTCAAAAAAGCAATTATCACATGTCCTGTCATTGGAACATTTATTTATCATATGTTCCATACAAAAGATTATATCTTTAATAATTTTATAAATGAATATTTTAGTGATCCAAATGCGGACTTTACTGAAATCAGCGAATACTATCATGAATCCGCTCATCGTGACAGATCAGGAAGTAAATATTTATATGCAAGTATTCTTGGTGAAAATTTAAATATGAATATTAATCACGGAATCAAAGTATTAGATAAAGATATTATCATTATCTCTGGCGATGATTATTATGAATCAGAATATGTACCAGAAGAATATGCAGAATTAAATGAAAACATCGAGTGTATTTCAATCATGGAAACATCCTACCTGCCACAGCTCGAAGCACCAGGCAAAGTGATGGATATTATTGAAGAATACTGGAAGTAACAATATACTATTTATCAACAAAACAGGGCATGATATACAAAGACCGCCTCAAGGCTGCGCTTGACCTCGGCTTATCTTTATATATCATGCCCTGTACTACTGCACATCAAAATATACTGTTACTTAATTGGCTCTTTTGTCGCAAGTCCTGACTTACGAGGATATTTCTTAGGAGTAAATGAAACCTTCTTAATTTTAATCAAGCTTCTCGATATATCGGAATCCGGAAGCATAAACTTCACTTCTTCTTCGATCTTTCCACCTAATAAAAAAACTGCCTTTTTTGATTCTACCAGTTCTTCATCTACTTTACCGGATTTATAAGGGATAAAATAACCACCTAAATTTACATAAGGTAAACAATATTCAGAAAGTGATGCCAGGTTTGCAACCGCTCTGGAAACACATACATCATAGGATTCTCTCTTCATAGAAGGTTTTGCAAAATCTTCTGCTCTTCCATGAATTGTTTCTACATTTTCCAAACCAAGCTGTTCTACAACCTCATTTAAAAATTTGATACGTTTCTGTAAAGAATCAAGAAGTGTTACTTTCAAATGAGGATATGCAATTTTTAAAGGAATTCCCGGAAAACCTGCACCAGTACCAATATCAATCAGACTGCTTACCTGATTTACATCAATTGCTTTACAAAGTGCAAGACTGTCTACAAAATGTTTCTGTACAACTTCTTCATATTCTGTGATACCTGTCAGATTCATAAAAGAATTCCACTCAACAAGAATTTCATGATATTTAATAAACTGCTGTATCTGCCTATCACTTAATTCTACACCAATGGAAGCTGCACTTAATTTTAATAATTCTTCTTTACTCAATTGTATCCTCTTTCTTTGAAACATGTTTTCTCTGTTCAAGATAAACTAAGATGACAGAAATATCTGCAGGTGAAACACCTGAAATACGGGAAGCCTGTCCAATCGAAAGTGGTCTGTATGCCTCTAACTTCTGAACTGCCTCTGCACGTAAAGAACCAATCTCTTTGTAATCCAAATCAATCGGTATCTTTTTATTTTCCAGCTTTTTAAACTGTTCTACCTGTTTTAACTGACGTTTGATATATCCATCATATTTTAAATTAATTTCTACCTGATCAGTTACTTCTTTTGAAAGCTGTGGTCTTTCCGGATCAATATCTGCCAAACAATCATATTTAATTTCCGGACGTTTTAATAATTCTGCAAGAGATGTACCAGACTTTAGTTCTGTACTGTTGTAACGTCTTAAAACTTCCTGTACATTTTCTGAACAACCTACAAATACAGATTCCAAACGAGAAACTTCTTCTTCAATCTGACGTTCTTTTTCCAATAAATGCTGATATCGTTCTTCTGAAATCAAACCTACCTGATAACCAATTCTTGTCAAACGCTGGTCAGCATTATCCTGGCGAAGAAGCAGACGATATTCACTTCTGGAAGTCATCATACGATATGGTTCATGATTATCTTTTGTAACAAGGTCATCGATCAAAACACCTACATAACCCTGTGATCTATCAATCACAATCTGTTCTTTTCCTAAAACTTCCATCGCTGCATTGATACCAGCCACAAGTCCCTGCGCTGCAGCTTCTTCATATCCGGAACTTCCGTTAAACTG
>CAZYUZ010000218.1:0-3383 GCA_964650775.1 uncultured Lachnoclostridium sp.
GAAAGGTTTTGTAACAACACCAACTGTTAAGATGCCCATATCTTTTGCTGCTTTCGCAACAACCGGAGCTGCACCTGTACCGGTACCGCCACCCATACCACAAGTTACAAATACCATATCAGCGCCTTTGATCGCATCTTTGATGTCGTCAAGGTTTTCTTCTGCAGCTTTTTCACCGATTTCCGGTTTTGCACCTGCACCAAGTCCCTTTGTAAGTTTTTCACCAATCTGAAGAGTGTTTGTTGCTTTACAGAAATTTAAAGCCTGTTTATCTGTATTGATACCGATAAATTCTACTCCTCCGATTTGTTCATCTATCATTCTATTAACAGCGTTATTACCTGCACCACCAACACCGATGACGATGATTCTTGCTGCAGATTCAGCTTCGTTTGTCATAATTTCTAACAAATTCGTGTCCTCCTTAACATGTACACCCCAACCTGTACAAATATCTACCTCACTATATATTATCTGCTTTTAATCAATTAATCAAGAGACTTTTTCAAAAAATAGAAAAAATATTATTTGTCCTTAATAAACGATATATTGGTGCTCTCGTTGGTATATTCTTCCATATGTAGTACTCCGGACTTATCTGCAAGGTCCGGAAGCAGGCTCTTGATTCTGGATGCTTTCTCGTCCATATTCTCTCCTGTACCCAGATTAATACGCACCTGATCGAAGGTCAATACGATTTCCGTACTGTCATTTTTCAGTGTGATTGCATCCGGATCCAGCTCGTACTTTTTCATCATCTGAGTCATGGAAAGCAGTATTTCAAATACTTCTGTATTTGCCACATTTAACGGCTGATAGAGGGTCAGCGTGTCAAATTTCAGCCCTTTGATGCATGGAATTCCAGGAAGCACTTCATTCGAGCTTTCTACCACCGTACCATCTTTATCAAAATACAGATTTGCGCCCATATATTCCACGTAACCGATCATTGTTTTTTCGTAAACGCGAATCTTGATATGGCTTGGTGACACCATAGATACTTCCACACTGTCCACAAACGGAATCTCTCTGCCATCCAGATAATCATACAAAAAAACAAGATAGAGCGAGTTTCTGGTATCTCCCATGACAAGCTTTTCGATTTCTGCCTCTGTATAATAGGAATTTCCTGTTACCTCTACTTTATCTACACGGAAAATTCCAGCTGCTAGAAGAACCGAAAATATGATAAAAAGTGCTGCAAGCCCTGTGATCATCCATTTGAAGTTGATTGTTTTCTTTCTGCGTAGTCTTTTCATAGCTTGCATTTTATCACATATTTCCGGTTCTTGCACTATTGTTTCTATGAGAATGCTTGAATATTTGCTCCAAGCGCACTTAAATCTCTCGTAATGTCTTCATATCCTCTGAAAATCACCTCTGCATTTAGAATACTTGATTTTCCACTGGCGCCGAGAGCGGCAACGATCAGTGCTGCCCCACCTCTTAAATCTTTTGCAATCAATTCGGCTCCGGAAAGCATTGTAACCGGTGAAACCCGTGCCGTCTGTCCGGTCACACAGACATTTGCACCCATTTTTCGCAGCTCCTCCACGATCAGAAATCTGTTTTCAAATACACGTTCTTCGATACAGGAGTTTTGCCTGCTCATACAAAGCGCTGCCAAAAGCGGTGACTGAAGATCTGTTGGAAATCCCGGATAAGGTGCTGTACAGATATAAGGGATTGATTTCGGTCTGTCATGAATCTTAATCCGCACATCCTGCCCAACCCTTTGAAGCTCTGCACCAAGCTTTCCAACTGTCTGAATGGTATTTCTCATATGCTCAAGCGGCATATTTTTTAAAAGGGCTTCTCCTCCCGCTGCTACAACTGCCAGCAGATAGGTTCCTGCCACGATCCTGTCTGTACATAGATGATACTCCACAGTTCTTTGCAGTTCCCCTCCCATAATGCACAGTTTTTCGGTTCCCACACCGGATATGCGGGCGCCCATGGCAATCAGGAAATTACAAAGCTCTGTAATCTCCGGCTCCTTCGCTGCCCCGTAAATGCAGGTCATTCCTGACGCTTTGGTTGCCGCAAGGAGAATATTTTCCGTGACCCCCACACTTGGGTATGGCAGATAAATATCGCATCCTTCCAGCTGACTGCATCTTGCTTCCAGATATTCCTCTTCTTCACAAAAACAAGTTCCCATAGCAGCCAATGTCTGCTCATGCAGATCGATCGGGCGTTTCCCGATGCAGCAGCCACCAGGGTAACCAATCACAGCCTTTCCAAATCTGCCAAGAAAGCTCCCGAGCAGCATGACAGAGGAACGCATGCTTCCGGCTTTCTCTATAAAAGGCTCCGGTCTCATGACAGAAGTATTGATATATAGCGTATCATCCTCCCATTTGATTTTCGCACCGGCACATTCCAATGCTTCCAGCATGGAGGAAACATCTTTGATCCTCGGACATCCGTGAAGGATCGTCTCCCCCTCATTCAGCACACAGGCTGACAGGATTGGAAGCACTGCATTTTTGCTTCCCTGTATCGTTACTTCTCCCTGCAGTCTGTGCATTCCTTCTACTTCTATTCTACGCAAAGGATTCCCCCATAAATTTCATTCATAATAATCTATGTAAGGCAAGTTTATTTAATGCTCTTTTCTGGTGGAAAGAGAAACATTTAAGGCGATTCCCATTTCAGCCAGCAGAAACAATACGGAAGTTCCTCCGTAACTGACAAACGGCAGGGTAATTCCTGTGTTTGGAATCGTATTGGTGACTACCGCAATATTTAAAATGACCTGTATCAAAATATGCGCCATAATTCCCGTAACGACAAGGCATCCATACAAATCTCTTGTATGGCTTGCCACCACCATCAGGCGCCAGATCAGCAACGCAAACAGCAAAATCAGCATAAATGCACCAAACAATCCCAGTTCCTCGCAGATAATCGAAAAAATCATATCGTTCTGAGCCTCTGGTACAAATCCCAGCTTCTGCTTTCCATTTCCAATCCCCACACCAAATACACCACCGGAACCAATGGCATAAAGTCCCTGCAAAGTCTGGTAGCCTTTTTCATATTCTTCCGGATTCAACCAGATTGCAAGACGTTCCAGACGATAACTGGCGGTTGCAAGAAAAACAGTGATAAATGCCATTCCCACAGCTCCAATTGCAACAAACTGCAGATATTTTGGACTTGCCACAAAAATCAGAACCACTGCAATCCCTAAAATAATGATTGCCGTACTTAAGTTATTTGACCCTACCAGCCCTACAATCGGCAGTGCACTTAAAATAACCAGAAACATGGTCTTTATTTTTACGATCTTCTTCCCCTGTTTCGTTACGATCCATGCAAGGAAAATGATCAGCGCTACCTTAGCAAACTCAGAAGGCTGAAAAGAAAGAGGCCCAAGA
>CAZYUZ010000219.1:0-3375 GCA_964650775.1 uncultured Lachnoclostridium sp.
GATGATTATGTGACAAAACCATTTAATCCATTGGAATTAACAGCCAGAGTGAAATCCCAGCTGCGTCGTTATACAAAGCTTGGCAGCAAGACCGGAAACAATGACAGCCTCTATCAGACGGGTGGTCTTGTCATCAATGATGACTTAAAAGAAGTGACTGTAGATGGAGAACCTGTAAAGCTGACTCCGATTGAATATAATATTCTGCTCCTTCTTGTAAAAAATCAGGGCAAGGTATTTTCTATTAACCAGATTTATGAAAGCATCTGGAATGAAGAAGCGATTGGCGCTGATAATACGGTAGCAGTTCATATTCGTCACATTCGTGAAAAAATTGAAGTCAATCCGAAAGATCCTCGTTACTTAAAAGTGGTATGGGGCGTTGGATACAAGGTAGAAAAGATTTAGGAGTTTTTATGTTTCGTATACGTATCAGCAGTGGTGTAAAAACTGCGATTATCATTCTCAATGAAATATTTGCGCTGTTGCTGATCGTGGTACTGATCATGACCAGTAACTACGGGGTCAACAGCGGTTCCTGGGACGACCTGTTAAGACATCGTACTTATGAACAGTCGGAGTATTTCCAGACCCAGTCTGTCAATCAGGCAACACGTGCCATCCGCGCGGCTGCCCGTGCGACCCGGTTTGAGAAAGATGGACTTTATGATCCCAAACGCTTTGTAAATATTTCTGAATATGCTCAAAAAGGGATCATTACCGGGGAGTATGATTCCGAAGGATTGTATTATCGTCTGGGAGATCTGCTCAACTGGGCACAAAAAGGATGGAATTACAGTACGGTAGAAATCGATGCCGAAGGTTTTCTGACATTTAATCTGGAAAGTGGAGCAAATGTGTCGGAGCTGGAAGAAGATTTGGAAAAATATTTTTTAAGTTCTAATGCTGAGTGGAATGCCTATTATCAATATTACTATAATGTGGCCGGAGTGGGTGAGAATTCTCCGGAAGATAATTATACAAAGCAGATTTTAAATGAAGCTTATGCACCGGTGAATTATCGCAATATTGTATCCTATGCCACAGAGACGAGAACGGATTTGGACTCGATTTATGAGCAGCTGGATAAGACACTTGAAAATATTGTTTCGGATGTGCTGTCCTATCGTGACAATGTCAATATTTTCTCCGCAGAATCCAGCAATCTGAAATATTTTCTGATAGATCGTGAGATTGAACAAGTCTATACCAATGTGGACGAACATAGAAAATCTTCGATGGAAGAAATCCGGGAGTACGTGAAATCTTTTGGTGTTTACTGCATTTTTGATAATCAGATATTATCAGTAGACGCAAAGGATATTCAGCTGTCAGTGACAGATCTTTATGGTTATGCAGAAAAGTATGGAATGTCCGGAACTGACAATTATGTGCTGGCGGTAGCAATTGATACAGCCTATCCGGCACAGGATGTTCTCTATAGCGGATATGAAAGATATCAGAATCTGCAGCCAATTGCATGGCTGGCATTGCTGGCTGGCGTGGTTGGAATTGTAGGATACTTTATTACCATTGTGATTCTCACATCAAAAGCAGGAGTCGATCCTGAGAAAGAAGGGATTCAGTTATCATGGTTTGATTACTGGAAAACAGAGCCGAGTGTGATGATCATTTTAGCGCTTGCGGCGCTTGGAATCATTCCGCTGAGAGTTCTGGATGGATATTTTTCTTTTCTTACAAGAGCTGGACTGATCGGATTTGTGGCACTGGGTGAGAACTGCGTATTTTTAGTAGGATGGCTCAGTTTAATGCGCCGTGCAAAGGCAAAAATTTTGTGGAAGAACAGTGTCGCATGTGTGCTTGCGGAGATGGTGAAAGCAGCATTTGCAAACAGTCAAAGAACCACCAGGGTGATCGCGTTGTTTGGAGGTTATCTTCTGATCAACTATTTCCTGACACAGTTTGGAAGTATTGCATTATTTCTCTCCGTGATTTTTAATATTGTCGTTGCAGGATACATTTTACGGGAGGCGATACAGGATCAGAAGCTTCTGGATGGAATGAAAAAGCTTCAGGAGGGAGAACTGACCTATCAGTATGAAATGGAAGAGTTCTCAGGATTCCGTAAAGAGTTTGCGACTGCATTAAATGGTGTTCATGAAGTTTTCTTAAATTCTGTTATGGAAAGTATGAAGAACGAACGAATGCAGACAGACCTGATTACTAACGTTTCTCATGATATTAAAACGCCGCTGACTTCAATCATCAATTATGTAGATTTGTTGAAGCGTGAAAATATCGAAAATGAAAGAGCCAAAGGCTATATTGAAGTTTTGGAACAGAAGTCTCATCGACTGAAACATTTAACAGAAGACCTTGTGGAGGCGTCGAAGATCAGCTCAGGTAATATTACACTGGAATGCATGCAGATTCAAATGCAGGAAATGATTTACCAGGCAGGTGGCGAATTCGCAGATAAATTTGAGTTAAAGGGATTAAAGCTTATTGAGAATCTTCCTCAAAAGCCGCTATATATCAGAGCAGACGGCAGAAGGCTTTGGAGGGTTCTGGAGAACCTGTTTAACAATGTGGCAAAATATGCCATGCCAAATACCCGCGTTTATGTGGATTTGATAGACCTTGGGACAGAAGTAAAGTTCTCCATTAAAAATATTTCAGAGCAGAGACTGAATATTGAGGCGAAAGATTTGACAGAACGATTCATTCGCGGAGATATCTCCAGAAGTACCGAAGGAAGCGGTCTTGGTCTTTCGATTGCGAAGAACTTAACAGAGCTTCAAGGCGGCAAATTTTATGTTTATCTGGATGGAGATCTTTTCAGGGTAACGATTACATTTCCAAAGCTGGAGGCATTGCCAGAGGATATGTCCATAGGCGTGCTGGAGGAAAATATTGAGGCTAGTCTGGATAAGAGTCTGGAAGAAGCTGGAGAAAATGAGGAAACTTCCGAAGAAAAATAATATAAAGGTTGAATTATCAGGCGCTAGGTTGTATAATTGTATACAATTTAGTGCCTTGCACTTAGAGGAGGATTATTATGGTAACAATGTTAAATGGCGGTGCTTATGTATTAAATGGCACTGAAATCATTGCAGATGATAAAGATGCAGCTGGTTTACTTAGCAGCAAACTGGGCAATGTCCCATCCAAAGAAGAAGCAAAATGCGGAACCATTGCTTACGGAATCTTAAAAGATCACAATGTTTCCGGAAACATGGAAAAGCTTCAGATTAAATTTGATAAATTGACATCCCATGATATCACATTCGTAGGAATCATTCAGACAGCAAGAGCATCAGGAATGGAAAAATTCCCAGTGCCTTACGTTTTAACAAACTGTCACAACAGCCTTTGTGCCGTTGGTGGAACTATCAACGAAGATGACCACATGTT
>CAZYUZ010000220.1:0-3347 GCA_964650775.1 uncultured Lachnoclostridium sp.
GAAGCAGACACAGGTTATACTGTAGAAGTTCAGTGGCTTGGTCGTGATATTGCAAAAATCTCAGGTGCGGCAATCGAAGCAGGAGAAAAAATTGATGTTTATGATCATGACGCAGCAGCACTTGCACCTGAAAACGCAATGGATGTTGATGAACTTGCAGAAAAATGGGGATTAAAAGAAGATATCCTTCCAGCATATGCAGCATGGCAGTCAGAAGTATCTCCAGCAGGTGATGGACATTGGTACGCGGTTCCATATCAGCCATTTGTAAGTGGCATTTATTATAATAAAGCAATCTTCCGTGAAGCAGGCGTAGAAGCTGTTCCTACAACATGGGATGAGTTTTTAGATGCGTGTGCAAAGATTAAAGCTGCAGGCTATGATCCAATGACTGTAGATGATGCCTATGTAAGCTTACTCTATATGCAGCAGCTTGGTTTGTGCATGGGCAATGAAGATGCATGTGCCCTTGGTACATCTACTGGCGAAGCATGGAACAATGAAATCGTAAAAGACGTTATGACAAAATGGCAGGAATTCACAGAACTTGGATATTTCTCAAGCACTGTAGGTGGAAATCAGTATCCGGCAGCACAGAATGGAGAACTTGCACTTGGTACAACAGCAATGTACTATAATGCGTCATGGCTTCCAAATGAAGTTGCCCCAGTCACAGGAGAAGATTTTGAATGGGGAATTATGTATATGCCAGCTATGAATGATAATGAATACCGTATTCCACAGGTTGGCTGCTGTGAACTTGCAATTAATCCTAAATCAGAAGATCCAGATGGCGCAATGTTACTTATCAAATACATGACAGATGCAGAAACATGCAAGGATTTGGCTGATGTTGCAATGAGTCTGCCTTTAGTTGCAGGAGTTGAAAGTCCTGGCGCTTTGGGTGATTTAGATGGAATGATGGCAGAAGCAAAAGGAGCATTCCGTTATATGGTATGGAGCGCAACAGCAAGCAGTGAAGTAAGTACATTGAGTGATACATATTTCCATCAGTTGATTGGTGGAAGCTGTACTGCAGAAGAATTTATCCAGCATATGGTGGATGGCAAATAAGAGGGCATTCTGCTAGGATAGAATTATAAGTGAAATAATATATGGGGCAGGTGCTTTTTATAACCTGTCCCCATATTTGGTTATAAGAAAATACATTTTATTTAGAACGGAGGAAGCGTGTGAAGAAACAAAATCGAAAATTTATTGTAATCAGTCTGATTCCTGCATTGCTTTGTTTTATGCTTCTTTTTGTATATCCGGCGATTCGTACGCTGATACAAAGTTTTTTCAGTATGAAACAGTTAACTGATCCGGTGGAAAGATGGACGTTTGCGGGAATCGAAAATTATATAGAACTTTTTAATACACCTATTTTTATAACCTCTTTGATTAATATCAGCAAAATCTGGGTAATAGGTGGAGTGATAACGATTCTGTTGGCATTAATGTTTGCCGTGATATTAACATCGGGCGTTAAAGGCAAAAAGTTTTTTAAATCACTGATTTATTTGCCGAATGTAATATCTTCGGTTGCGATGGTCAATATGTGGTCGTTATATGTTTATAATAATAAGTATGGTTTTCTGACATCATTGTTTACAAAACTTGGAATCGAAAGCCTGGCATCAATCAACTGGACAGATAGTGGACATATGTTTGGCTCCATGTTAGTTGCATACTGCTTTGGTTATATTGGTTATTTGATGTTAATCTTGATGGCTGGAATTGAAAATATTCCAAATGAGCTGTACGAAAGCGCAACGATTGATGGAGCGAATGGATGGATTAAATTTCGATATATTACACTTCCTTTAATTAGGGAAGTATTCCGAACATGCCTAATGTTTTGGACAATCAGTACGATTGGATTTTTTGTGTGGTCACAGTTGTGGAGTGTTTCCAGTGATCTTGCGATACTTACACCGTTGTTATATATGTATAACCTGACCTTTAACAAAGGTGTGACAGGTATTGCAGACAAGAATATTGGTGTGGGGTGTGCAATTTGCGTGGTCATGATGATTCTTGTTATGATCTCTTATCTGGTATTCAACATTATTTTAAAAGAAAGGAAATATGAGTATTAATGGGAAATTCGAGAGAAATGAAAAAACAGATGAAACTGCTCCCAGCGTATATCCCGCTTGTATTATGGCTCTTATTTTGCGTATTTACGGTTGGATGGCTGTTTTGCGCATCACTTTCTACAACCAGAGAAATTTACAGTGGAAATCTTCTGCAAAGTGGGCTACATTTTGAAAATTATGTAAAAGCATGGGTAAATAATGATATTGCCAGATATTTCATAAATAGTGCAATTTATGCGACAGTATCTTGTGTATTCATTATTTTGATTGCAGCACCGGCAGCATATGTCATTGCAAAGAGAACATTCAGATTCAAAGGACTTGTGAAATCTTTGTTTGTCATTGGAATGAGCATTCCAAGCATTATGCTTGTAATTCCAATGTACAGTGTATTGGTACGTTTGGGAATGGTAGGTCATATGTATACTATGATCATGCTGTATGTGGCCATGGCTATTCCGTATACAGTATATTTTTTGATCAGTTTCTTTTCATCAGTGCCTTCTGCACTGGAAGAAGCAGCGTTGATTGATGGATGTACACCGTATAAAGCATTCTGGAAGGTAATGTTTCCAATGGCACAGCCGGGAATCATTACTGTGACAATTTTCAATTTCCTCGGAGTTTGGAATGAATATTTCATGTCGTTAATCTTTGGTAATTCAGACAGTAGCGTACGTTCGTTGGCTGTTGGATTACAGAATATGATTAATTCAATGCGTTTTACTGGCGATTATGCGGGGCTGTATGCAGCAATTATCATTGTATTTTTGCCAACTTTTATTATTTATCTGTTCCTTTCTGATAAAATTATTGCAGGTGTTACAGGCGGAGCAGTCAAAGGTTAAGTGTGATTGGAGAATAGATCATGAAGAAATATTGTTTTGGTGTGGATATTGGCGGAACATTCGTGAAATTGGGAGTGTTTACAACTGAGGGAGAATTACTTGAAAAATGGGAAATTAAAACCCGCAGGGAGGATGAATCTTCTCATATTTTACCTGATATTGCAAAAGCATTGGAAAACAAAAGGAAAGAAATGGGTATTTTGTTGGAAGAAGTTGCAGGACTTGGGTTTGGAACACCGGGGCCTGTAACAGAAGATGGGATTGCGATCTGCCCGGCAAATCTGGATTGGAAAAATAAACCTGTTGCAAAAGAATTAAGTGAATTGACAGATCTTCCATGTAAAGGCGGTAATGATGTGAATGTTGCAGGCCTTGGTGAATTGTGGCGAGGCGGTGC
>CAZYUZ010000221.1:0-3341 GCA_964650775.1 uncultured Lachnoclostridium sp.
AGTAATGGTTACTTTGGAAATTATGTTTCATGGAAAGACAAAACGGCTGATTTAGAGAATCCTCTGATTCAGAAACTGGATTTTTGCAACAGTGGAACCAGTATCAAAAAAAATCTTCCAGTTTTAAAGATTTTGGATAGAAATACGGAAGAAGCATATGAGTTTTTTACATTAGGGTCCTATATTTCATATTGCTTAACCGGTCAAAATATTACACACAAAACAGATGGGTGTGCCAGCGGTTTTTTTGATGCGGACACATTGTTGCCGATTGTGATGCCGGAAAATATCGTGCTTCCTAAGGTAACTCATGGTGTGATTCCAATTGGAAAATATAAAGAGATGGAAATATATACTCCGTTTGGAGATCATCAGCTAAGTTTTTTGGGTAGTGGTGCTGGCGAGGAAGCGTATTTGCTTAATATTGGGACTGCAACGCAAATCTCAACCCTATCAGAGGTATGGGAGGAAGCAGCTTCTTTTGAAAAAAGACCGTATTTTGATCAAAAACGCTTACTTACAGTATCCGGGCTTACCGGTGGGGAACAGTTGTATGCCGGGCATGACAGGAAAGAATTTTTGAAGGAAATTTGGGAGGCGTGTAAGCGATTGCCTTTCAAAGGCAAAATGCTTTTGGGTGGCGGAGGCGCAGAACTGATCTTTTCGGAGCTGAAGTCATTTCTAAAACAATATGATGTGGAGTGTATAATGGCACACAAAAATATTTCCATGGAAGGGTTGAAACGGATTTGTAAAATGAAGATGGTAAAGGTAGGGACCATGTTGAGCGAGGTATGTTTTTCTAATTTTCCAATTATGTTGAAAAACAGTAACATGGACTTTTTGATTATAGATAATGAGCATGGAGCTTTTGATTATGGGTTTATGGCATCTATAACGATGGTAGCACGATTGGTGGATCTGCCTGTTATTGTACGTTTGCCTGACAATAACAGAAAAGATATTACCAAGCTGGTGGATATGGGTGTGACAGGCTTTTTGCTGCCAATGACGAATACAGCAGAGGATATTAAGAAAGTGGTTGAATTTGCAAAATATGCGCCGGTTGGGAAAAGAGGAATTTCGACCAATCGTGCTCATACGTTGTATGATCCACCTGCTATGGAGAAATACATGGTTGATGCAAATAAAAAGGTCAAGGTATATGCGCAAATCGAAACCAAAGCAGGAATTGACAATGTTAAAGAAATTTTAATGGTAAATGGTGTGGATGGACTTTTTGTAGGCCCAAATGATTTGTCCTGTGATTTGGGTTGTATCGGAAATAAAGAACCGATTTATGAAGCTATTAAGGTAATTGCAGAAGCAGCCCGGGAACAGGATAAGTCATGGGGAATCATCACGACTTCCGAGGATATTATTAAGGTCAGCAAAGAGAATCATGTAAACTATCTTTCTTATGGCAGCGAAATTAATATGCTGAAACGTGGCTGCGATATTCTTGCAGAACAGAAAAAATAATGAAACACGGAGGTGCGGAATCAGTGTGGCGGTTTGACAGAGCCGGCTCCGGAAAACAGAGTCTATGCATTTCACAGCATATTTGACTGTTCACAGCGGAAGATTTCTGGATTGGAAATGTTACATGATGAAGAGCTTTGATAATGGATACACCTGGAAAAATTACGGTAATCCACCATTTTTTCCTGAATATACCTTTATGAGAGGAATGTTAAAGGCAAGAGATGGCAGGGTGTTCTTGCCATACCAGACCTATCCTGTTACAAGAGAAGAACATGATCGTATATTAAATGAGGAAACAAACCAGTGGATTGGTGTGAATTCTAAAACGGAATATTGTGAATCCGGTGTGTTGATCAGTAAAGATAATGGAAAGACTTACGAAAAGCATCCGGCTTGTCGCATGGATATTCCCTCCTTTAGATGGATATGGTCAGAGCCTACGGTAGCAGAATTGTCCGATGGCACGTTAGTCATGTTGATGAGAAAAGATGGTGATGGTTGGCTGTGGCGCAGTGAGTCTAAAGATGGTGGCTTGACGTGGACGGATTGTATTCGGACAGATATTCCAAATGCAACCAATAAGCCTAGATTGATCATGCTGGATAATAATCGAATTGCGCTGATTCATACACCGAATAATGAATGGATTCTGACAAAGGGACGTATCAGTGGATATCGTAATCCTTTGGAATTGTGGATCACAGAGGATGATATGAAAAGCTGGAAGAAGATGCAGTTGACGGACTTCCCGGGAACATATCATTATACAGATGGTTTTTACGAAGATGGTCATATTCGTTTTGTAATCGAACATAATAGACACACGATTTTATATTTCGATGTAGAACTTGCTTAGATTTTTCATGGCTTCTCAGGATTTAAAAGGAACCTCTTGAAATCAGAAAATAAATTTGATAACATATTAAAAGATAACACATAGGAAAGGAATTTATTCTGATGAAGAAAAAAACATTATCCCTTCTCCTGGCAGCAGCATTAGCATGTGGTTTATTAGCAGGCTGTGGTAAGACAACACAGACCGTTGCTCCGAATAATCCAACCAGCGAAAGCCAGAAAGAAGAATCCTCAGTACCAACACCATCCGCCACAGAAGAGTCTAAGGCAGAGTCTCCTGTAGCCACAGAAGCTCCAGTGGAAAGCCACGAAGGTATGTACCGTAGTGAGTTGACCAACGAGTGGATTGATGAAGCTTTAGAAAATCAGCGTCCGGTTGCAATTTTAGTAGATAACGAAAAGACAGCATTGGATCATTATGGTTTAACACAGGCTGATATTGTTTATGAATTAATGAACAGTACTGCAAACGGTGAAATCACACGTTTCATGGCAATCGTAAAAGATTGGGACAGCATTACACGTTTTGGTAGTATCCGAAGCGTACGTCCTACAAACTTTATGATCGCTCCTGAGTACAATGCGATCTTGATTCATGACGGCGGTCCTTTCTACATCGATGCATATTTAACGAATCCATGGATTGATAATTTAAGCGGTGGTTTCAAGCGTATTGAAAATGGTAAGGCAAGAGAATTTACAGAGTATGTAACAACTGGTGAAATTGCGTCCAGACTTAAGGCAAATAAGATTTCTGAAGAATATAATACATATTATCAGGGTGCACATTGGAAGTTTGCGGATGAAACAGCTCCTATGAATCTTATGGCTGCAAGAAGTGATGCAAAGGCTTGTACTTTTGTAGATCTTCCATTCCCTCACAACGGTTCTGAATTGGAATATGATGCAGAAAGCAATACCTATTTATATTCTGAATATGGTTCCGCACACATCGACCTTGAAAACGACAACAAGCAGTTGGCGTTCACAAATGTCGTTCT
>CAZYUZ010000222.1:0-3339 GCA_964650775.1 uncultured Lachnoclostridium sp.
AACGATTGGCGGTGGTTATGACCATAACTGGGCGATTAATGTGCATGAAGCAGATGAAGCAATTGTGAAACTGTCTTCTTCTGAATCAGGAATCCATTTAGAAGTGTTCACAGATTATCCGGGCATTCAGATCTACACAGGAAACTTCCTCTGCGATAAGCCGGGCAAACGCGGACGTATTTATCCGAACCGCAGTGCGGTGGCATTGGAAACTCAGCAGTTTCCAGATGCAGTGCATCATGACAATTTCCCAAGTCCATTGTTAAAAGCCGGGGAAAATTTCCGTACAGAAACAGAATATAGATTTTCTATCAAATAAGAGTATACAAAGAAGGTGGCAGAAATTAAAATCTGCCACCTTTTTATCTATGAAGAATTACTCTTGTAATAAAAATATTTTCAGATAATTCAAAAGCGCTGATGCCATGATATTTTTCGGCAATATACTGGATACTTTTGCAACCATATCCATGCCCTTGTTTGGTTGTCAGCGGCAGACCTTCGCGGAAGGAAACCGCAGTTTCACAGCTGTTCTTCAGCTCCATAAAAAATTTATTTTCATCACATTGAAGGATCAGAGAAAGAAATTTTTTGTGACGGCATCCGGTTACACTTTTCACTGCATTATCCAGAACATTTCCAATCAATGTACATAAATCCATATCATTTACGAAAATATCTTTCGGTACCGTGATTTGAAAGTGCATTTCTGTGCTGTTTTCCGTAAGAGGTAACAAATAGTTGGAAAGAAGCAGATTGACAGATTGATTGGAACAAAAGTTTTGAACAACAGCAGTCTGATTCTGTTCGTTGAGTTCTCTTGAAATCTCTGTGATTTTTTCAAAATTTCCTATCGCGGCATACTGTTCGATCATTGTTGCATAATGCCTGATATCGTGACGAAGAATTCGGGTCTGCTCGTTGGATTCGGTCAATATATTTAATTGCTTTTTGACTGCGCCATAGGATAATTCCAAAATATGATTGCGGTTCTCTTTTTCAACGATATCGTCAATACTGATAAAATATTTTTTTACATAATATAAAATGACGATCAGGAAAAGTGTAAATACAATTTCCATCATTAAAATGCCGTTGGTAACTAACAAATCTGTGTACACATACAATAAATAAGAAAGAAAATAAACCAAAGTCAGCGGTACAAAGAAATGTAAAATATCATTGGCAGGACGACGGAATCCTTTTGCCAAGATTGGACGAACCCATTTATAAATAGGAAATGCAAGCAGCAAGGATGCGATGATCTTTCCAAAATGCTCCGGACAAGGAAGAAATGGAACAACCAAAATGATCAGTTCCCCTAAAATATAGCGAGGTGCTGTCAGAAAATAGCACATCATAATTGCCGAGAGGGCAGTTAAAAAGTTCTTTTTGTAGCAGAGCATACAAAGGAGCAGTAAAGGAACATGTACGACCAGCGGATATACAAGCTCTACCAGTTTGCTGGAAGCAAAATACCCGATGGTCAACTGAACTGCAATACTGCAGAATGAGAAAAGCCCAAAAGGAAGTGAGTTTTTTCCATCCTGTAGATCAATGTCTAAAAAAAGCAATGTAAAAACGCTGCCATATAAATAAGTAATAATCAAACTAACTGTTAACAGGAACCAGTGCTCTGGCATGTAGAGAACCTCCTTTAACTGAAAAATATTTTTGCAAATTCAAAATAATCCTGTTTGGCGGATTGAGAAAAGTTACGTGATACAGGAATCTGATGACCAGATTGTAAGGTAATGTTCGAAGAAGAAAATTCTCTGATATAGCGCATATTGATGATAAATGAGCGATGTGTCTGGGTAAATTCCGGTTCTTCTTTTAAGAGTTCCAGAATGCTGGCGAATGTTCCGTAAAACTCCAACTGTTCACCGTCATTTTGCACGACCAGCAGTTTATTTCTTCTGGCTTCAATATAGCAGATGTTATTATATGGAATATTTTTCAGAACTCCGTTCACTTTCAGCTGCAGCCATTTGGCTGATGGTTTTTCGTGAGTTCCCAAAAGCTCTGATAAGGTGCGGGACAGGCGTTCAGTATCCAGAGGCTTTTTCAGATAATCAAATGCCCGGACTTCATATCCATCTATAGCGTATTCGGTGCTGGAAGTCAAAAAAATGATATGTGCAGTTTTGTCATATTTACGAATCTCTTTTGCGACCTGGATGCCAGTAGCTCCAGGCATTAAAATATCTAAAAAGTAAAGCTGATAGGACAACTGCCCGGATGCTGCTTTCTTTAGAAATACAGCGCTGTTCTGATACAAGTCGATTTCAGAGGAAATCTTATGACTTGCCAAATACTGAGTTAGAATTTTATGTAGTTCTTTTGAAAAATCAAAATCATCATCTAGAATGCATATACGAAACATCGTCTTTACCATACCCGCTAATATTCCAATTTAATTAAAGTATATTTAACTGAGGAAAGAAAAACAAGATTAATCAGTTGCATTTTGTCCTCAAAAGTTGTCTTTTTGTCCTCGACAACTTTTGACAATTATCGGAAGTGATATAATATAACATGTCAAACAAAGTAAAGAGGGAGTTGTGAAAAATGGAAAGAAAAAAAGGATCGAATTTCAAGAAAGCGATGGACGAAATGCTTGGAACATCACCTGCTGAGGCAGAAACCTCTAAAAAAGTAATGAAAGAAGAAGTGGTCATAGAGGAAGTAAAAAGAGAAGAAGCATTGGTTTCGTCTGATATGAGAATTGAAGGAAACATTGTCACAACATCTGGTATGAAAATTTTAGGCGATATTATCGGTGATGTATTATGTGGTGGCAACATCACTTTACAAGGAAACATTCAGGGAAATGTAAGTGCTAGAAACCTAATCATCAAAAAAGGCTCATTAACCGGTGATGTGTCAGTTCAGGAAAAAGTTTCCATATATCAGGAAGCAATCATAAAAGGAAATATAAAAACAAAAAGTATAGATACTGATGGAAAAATAGAAGGAAAGATTCAAGCTGATGGAGAAGTAGAACTGCAGAAGAATGCAGTTGTAGAGGGGGATATATTTGCTAAATGCTTTTCTGTAGTCTGTGGGGCAAAGGTGAAAGGTACTGTAAATGTACATGAGTAGAAGGGGAAAAAAGGATAAATTTGGTTCTGGAAAATGGTTTATAGTCCAGGTGGTCGGATTTGTGATTCTAATGCTGCTATGCGCTTTGATGCTTATTTCAATAGAAAATGCAAAGTTGTCCAAACAATATGAATCATCTATGGATCGGATTGCAGTGATAGAGGAAACGTTACTGCAACTCAATTCGGAGTTTGAGATAGAAGAATAATTGGAAAAAACGAATTGGAAAAAACT
>CAZYUZ010000223.1:0-3334 GCA_964650775.1 uncultured Lachnoclostridium sp.
GAGAAAGTAAAACTCTTGCAACTATCACATTCCAGAACTTCTTTAACAAATATACAAAGAAAGCCGGTATGACAGGTACTGCTCTCACAGAAGAACGAGAATTCCGTGATATTTACGGTATGGATGTTATTGAAATTCCTACAAACCGTCCGGTAATTCGTAAAGATTTAAATGATGCAGTATATGCTACCAAGAATGAAAAATATCGCGCAGTTATCCGCGAAATCGAAACAGCACACGCAAAAGGACAGCCGGTTCTCGTTGGTACAATTACCATCGAAACATCCGAGCTGATCAGTGCACTGCTTAAGAAAAAAGGAATCCAGCATGAAGTATTGAATGCGAAGTTCCACGAACGAGAAGCGGAAATCGTAGCACTTGCAGGTATCCATGGTGCCGTAACCATCGCTACAAACATGGCTGGCCGTGGTACGGATATTAAGCTTGATGATGAAGCGAGAGCGGCAGGTGGTCTTAAGATCATCGGTACAGAGCGTCATGAATCCAGACGTATTGACAATCAGCTGCGTGGTCGTTCCGGTCGTCAGGGAGATCCGGGGGAATCAAAATTCTACATTTCTCTGGAAGATGATCTTATGAGATTGTTCGGTTCTGAAAGACTGATGGGCGTATTCCAGTCCTTAGGTGTTCCGGAAGACGAGGAAATCCAGCATAAGATGTTAAGTTCTGCAATCGAAAAAGCGCAGACAAAGATTGAAAATAACAACTACGGTATCAGAAAGAATCTTCTTGAATACGACCGTGTCAACAACGAACAGCGTGAAATCATTTACGAAGAACGCCGCCGTGTACTCGATGGCGAAAGCATGAGAGACGTTGTTTACAAGATGATCACAGACACAGTAGAAAATACTGTAGATGCTCTGATCGGAGATGACCAGGACAAAGATGAATGGGATTACAAAGCAATCAATGCATCTCTCCGTTCAATCATTCCGGTAGAACTCATTACACCGGATCGTGTAAAGGGAAATAAGAAGGATGAATTAAAGCATCAGTTAAAACAGGAAGCTGTCAAACTTTACGAAGCCAAAGAAGCAGAGTTCCCGAATCCGGAAATGCTGCGAGAACTGGAACGTGTATTCTTACTGAAGGTCATTGATAGAAAGTGGATGGATCATATCGACGATATGGATCAGCTCCGTCAGGGTATTGGTCTTCAGGCTTATGCCCAGAGAGATCCGGTTGTAGAATATAAGATGACCGGTTACGATATGTTCGAAGCAATGACAGACAGCATTCAGGAAGAAACTGTAAAACTTCTTCTCCATGTGAAGATTGAAGAAAAAGCAGAACGTGAACAGGTTGCGAAAGTAACCGGTACAAACAAGGATGATACTTTAGTGAAGAAGCCAACCAAACGTGCAGAAGCAAAAGTTTATCCAAATGATCCATGTCCATGCGGTTCTGGTAAGAAGTATAAACAGTGCTGTATGCGTAAAAAATAAGTATTCATAAGAAAAAATGATTGAAAACAAGCCCTATTCTGTACGGATAGGGCTTGCTTAGTTTGAAAAAATCATATATTATGAGGTGTAGTTTAGCATACTAAAGTAATTGAGCCCAACAGATCAATTACGAAAATCAAGAATAAGAAAGAAGGTGCTGCAGTGGTTGAGTTAGATCAGATTAAATTAACCTTATCGACTTACGACAAACCTCTTGTAGAATTGAGGGATTCACTTTGACTTAGTAAATAAAAGTCAAAGAATTGAAGAATTAGAAAGAGAAATGGAAGCTCCGGGCTACTGGGACAATCCTGAAAAAGCACAGCAGGGCATGATCGTCCTCAAAGGCTTAAAGGATGAAGTGGAAACTTACGAAGGATTAAAAACAAGCTACGAAGATATTGAAACCTTACTGGAAATGGGCTATGAGGAAGAAGACGAAAGTATCATTCCGGAAGTTCAGGCGGAAATGGATAATTTTATCGAACGTTTTGAAGCACTTCGTATTAAAACCCTGTTATCTGGAGAATACGATAGAGACAATGCAATTTTAAAACTGAATGCCGGAGCCGGCGGAACAGAAAGCTGTGACTGGGCATCCATGTTATATCGTATGTATACAAGATGGGCTGAGAAAAAAGGATTTTCCGTAGAAGTTTTAGATTATCTGGATGGTGATGAAGCAGGAATCAAATCTGTTACATTCCAGATTAATGGGGAAAATGCTTATGGATATTTGAAATCCGAAAAAGGCGTTCATCGTCTGGTAAGAATTTCACCGTTCAATGCTCAGGGCAAACGCCAGACATCCTTCGTATCACTGGATGTTATGCCGGATATTGAAGACGATATTGATATTGAAATCAATCCGGAAGATTTACGAATCGATACCTATCGTTCCAGTGGTGCAGGTGGTCAGCACATTAACAAGACCTCTTCAGCCATTCGTATCACACATCTTCCTACAGGAATCGTGGTACAGTGTCAGAATGAGCGTTCTCAGTTCCAGAACAAAGATAAAGCCATGCAGATGTTAAAAGCAAAGCTCTATTTATTGGAACAGCAGAAGAATGCAGAGAAACTTTCGGGCATCCGTGGAGAAGTCACAGAAATCGGCTGGGGCAATCAGATTCGATCCTATGTAATGCAGCCATATACATTGGTAAAAGACCATCGTACCAGCGAGGAAGTCAGCAATGTGGGCGCAGTCATGGATGGGAATATTGATCCGTTTATTAATGCTTATTTGAAATGGATTAATACAAAACCTGAAGAAGAAGCTTAAAGATACAGAAAAAGCTTGCGGGAATCAGGTGTTTGGGTGTACATTAGATATTAATTTTAACAAGGGAGAACTTTAAATATGAAACACGTTGCAGTGATGGGCTATGGCACAGTTGGTTCAGGTGTGTACGAAGTCCTGACAAAGAATAAAGATGTAGTTTCCCAAAATGTGGGTGAAGAATTAAACGTAAAATATGTGCTTGATTTAAGAGAATTTCCAGGAGACCCTGTAGAAGAAGTTCTCACTCACAATTTTGATGATATTTTAAATGACGAAGAAGTTTGTGTAGTAGCAGAAGTGATGGGCGGTATTGAACCAGCCTACACATTTACAAAGAAATGTCTTCTTGCAGGAAAGAGCGTTTGTACTTCCAACAAAGCGTTGGTAGAAAAACACGGTGCAGAACTTCTCGCAATCGCAAAAGAAAAGAACGTAAACTATCTTTTCGAAGCAAGTGTTGGCGGCGGTATTCCAATTATTCGTCCACTTCATACATGTCTGACAGCAGATGTGATTGAAGAAATTTCAGGTATCTTAAATGGTACTACAAACTATATGCTAACAAAAATGTCTGTAGAAG
>CAZYUZ010000224.1:0-3331 GCA_964650775.1 uncultured Lachnoclostridium sp.
ATCGGCAGTGCAGCCCGCTTTGAAATCGAACGAATGATGGAAATGAAAGTAAATCTCCAGATTTGGGTAAAGGTACGTAAAGACTGGAGAGACAGTGATCTGTTTATAAAGAACTTCGGTTACGATAAAAAAGAAATTTAAAGGAATGTTTTCATGAGGGATGCAGTAACGCTGACAGGAATTGTATTATCATCAGCCCCATCCGGGGAGTATGACAAGCGTGTTGTGATTCTGACAAAAGAGCGTGGGAAAATCACTGCCTTTGCCAGAGGCGCAAGAAGGCCGAATTCTGCCCTGCTGGCATCTACAGGCTCCTTTGCATTTGGAACATTTTTATTGTATGAAGGCAGAGATGCCTATAGTTTGGTGCAGGCCAATATTTCCAATTATTTTTCGGAGCTCATGAGCGATTTTGGCGGCGCTTACTATGGGATGTATTTCTGCGAGCTTGCGGATTATTACACAAGAGAAAATAATGATGAAATTCAGATTATGAAGCTTTTATATCAGTCCCTGCGGGCTCTGACAAAAAAGAGTCTGGACAGAGAACTGGTACGCTACATATATGAACTGAAAATATTTACTTATGCAGGAGAGTACCCGCAAGTCTTTAGCTGCACTCAGTGTGGAAAAGAAGAGGAACTTAAAATTTTTTCCATGTTCCATGCGGGCATGATCTGTGAGGAATGTAAAGTTAAAGCGAAAGACGGACTGGATCTTCATCCATCAACTGTTTATGCGATGCAGTATATTATCAGTACGGAAGTAGAAAAACTTTATACATTTACGGTCTCAGCAGAAGTGTTGGCGGAACTTCGCATGGTCATGGACCGCTGGAGAGAGCGTTACCTTGATAAAACCATGAAAAGCCTTGAAATATTAGAGAGTGTCAAAGATATCTGTTGAAATTCTAAAATAATAAAGGTATAATATTCTGGTATATCCAAATGTGGGAGGAATAAAATGAAGAAATCATGGAACTTCGCATTGGTTTTGGCTATGGCATTTTTACTGACAGGCTGCGGGCAGAAATTTGAACCAACAGAAAGTACGATTTTCGTTACTTCCAAAGGGGTTGTCCACAGCGCAATCATGGAATCCTTTGACAAAGCCTATTATGATTTTGATGAACTTTATGAATCTATAGAAAAAGAAGTAAAATCTTACTGTCTTGATAAAAATGAAGAAGCAGTGACAGTGACTTCTCTGACGGAAGGGGAAGATTCTGTAACACTTCTGATGGAATACCAGACAGTGGAAGATTATGAAGACTTTAATGAGGTTCTGTTGTTCTCCGGTACATTTGCGGAAGCAGTCGATGCAGGCTATATTCCTGATACACTTCACGATGTGGAAGGCATGGAACAGGAAATTAGTCTGGAAGAGCAAGGAGACTTAAAAGTTCTTGTAACAGAAGAAAGCGTCTGTATTCAGACGAATAAAAAAATCAAATTTGTCAGCGACAATGTAACAGTTCTTGACAAGAAACTGGCAAGAGCTTTGGAAGCTGGAAAGACTCACCCGGCTTTCGTATTATATAAATAATCATGAGGAGAGAAAAAATGGAAAAGACAATGGAAAAAATCGTAGCTTTGGCAAAGAGCAGAGGATTTGTATATCCAGGTTCTGAAATCTACGGTGGACTTGCAAACACATGGGATTACGGCAATCTCGGTGTAGAACTCAAAAACAATGTAAAAAAAGCATGGTGGCAGAAATTCGTGCAGGAAAACCCATACAATGTTGGTGTTGACTGTGCAATCCTTATGAATCCACAGACATGGGTTGCTTCAGGACATTTGGGCGGTTTCTCTGACCCATTAATGGATTGTAAAGCATGTAAGGAACGTTTCCGTGCTGACAAATTAATCGAAGACTACATGGCAGAAAACAACATTGAAATTGAAGGCAGTGTTGATGCATGGTCTCCAGAAGAAATGAAAGCCTATGTTGATGAACATGACATCGTTTGTCCAACATGTGGAAAGAAAGACTTCACAGACATTCGTCAGTTCAACCTGATGTTCAAAACATTCCAGGGTGTAACAGAAGATGCAAAAAATACAGTATACTTACGTCCTGAAACAGCACAGGGTATTTTCGTAAACTTCAAGAATGTTCAGAGAACATCCAGAAAGAAAGTACCATTTGGTATTGGTCAGATCGGTAAATCTTTCAGAAACGAAATTACACCAGGTAACTTTACATTCCGTACAAGAGAATTCGAACAGATGGAACTTGAATTCTTCTGCAAACCAGGCACAGATCTTGAATGGTTCGCATACTGGAAACAGTACTGCATCGACTGGTTAAAAGCACTTGGAATGAAAGATGATGAACTTCGTGCAAGAGACCATTCTCCAGAAGAACTTTGCTTCTACAGCCGTGCAACTACAGACTTAGAGTTCAAATTTCCATTTGGATGGGGCGAACTTTGGGGTATCGCAGACAGAACAGATTACGACTTAACACAGCATCAGAACGTATCCGGCGAAGATATGTCTTACTTTGATGATGAAATCAAAGAAAAATACATCCCATATGTTGTTGAACCATCACTTGGTGCAGACCGTGTTGTATTAGCATTCCTTTGCGCAGCATATGATGAAGAAACATTAGAAGGCGGAGATGTAAGAACAGTGCTTCGTTTCCATCCTGTATTAGCTCCAGTAAAAGTAGCAGTGCTTCCACTTTCTAAGAAATTAAATGAAGGTGCAGAAAAAGTATTTGCAGCACTTTCCAAGAAATATAACTGTGAATTCGATGACAGAGGAAACATTGGTAAGAGATATCGTCGTCAGGACGAAATCGGTACACCATTCTGCGTAACATACGATTTTGATTCTGAAGAAGACGGAGCAGTTACAGTACGTGACCGTGATACAATGGAACAGGTACGTGTTAAAATTGATGAATTAGATGCATATTTTGCAGATAAATTCACATTCTAATCCAAAACACCAAGAATCGGTAAAGAAAATAACAAAAACAACAAAACAACGGCGAAATGCCGTTGTTTTTTGTTGTTTTCTGCAGGGTTTTTTGTGGAATTTGGTGGAAACCTATTGACGAATCTCCAAAATATGGTATGATAGATGTGTGCGCACACGAGTGCGCTTTTTTTCTCTGAAAAGAGAATGATTTTACTTATTATTTACTAATTTTAGGAGGACCGCAAAAATGGCAAAATGGGTTTATATGTTTAGCGAAGGTGACGCTAGCATGCGTAACACTCTTGGTGGTAAAGGTGCAAACCTTGCAGAAATGACCAAAATTATCGGCGCAGATGTAGTACCACAGGGCTTTACAATCACAACAGAAGCTTGTACAC
>CAZYUZ010000225.1:0-3322 GCA_964650775.1 uncultured Lachnoclostridium sp.
GATGGATTCTTAATGGAAGGTAGAATAGGATTTTCAGCAGAAGACTATTTAGGACAGACACCATATCTGATCGATGAAGGAGAAGATTGTCATCCATTCTATAATCCGGAAACAGAGCGATTTGATTGGAATTATTATCGTGAGACAACCGGATTTTATCCGGAAGTTATCCAGATTTTCCTGGGAACAAACAATATTCTTTCCGAAAACAATGTTAATGATCTGATAGCGATTATTGATGCCATCCGTGCAGATGATGTGATGACACCGATTTATGTGGTAAATACCATTTTCCAGGGAAGCCAGAACGGACTTGGTTCATGGAAGACAAAGCATGGAGAATATTTATCCAAAGGCTGGAACAAGCACGAACAGGATTTGGCAGTATTCAATCTGATGGTAGAATTGTCTGAAAGACTTGCAGGTTATAATGACTTATATTTAGTTCCAGCAGGAATTAGCATGGATAGTGAATACAACTATGCAAGAACAGATGTAGCTACAAATCCATACAGTGAAGTGACAGAAGTATATGAAACAGATCCTGTACATCCAAACAAAGCGGGATATTATCAGATAGCAGATGTGATGTTCAGCACATTCTGCGGAACGATGAATTAAATAATGGGATAGATAGTAAAGCGGTCTGTGAGCGTATGTTCACAGACCACTTTTTTGTGCTATAATAAAGTGTCGTATTATGTTTACAAAAGGTGATGGAAATTGAAAAAGAGACTACTTACTAGAATATTATCATTTATATTGGCTTTTACGATTTTGTTTTCAGATATATCTGTGTATGCAACCAGTGAATCGTCTGTGGAGGCGGGAGAGGAGTTGCCAGAGGAACAATTGTCGGAGGAGGAGTCTGTAGTAGAACAGATTTCAGAAGATGTTCCAGAAGAGGTTCTGGAAGAAGAAAGAATTGTAGTTAAAGAAGAGTTGGAGCCTGTTTATCAGCTGGTATCAGAAGAGGAGTTATCTGCGATAGTACTGGAAATGTATGAAGACGTGGATGACGATATCGCATGGATTGCTCGTCTGGATTTGACAGACCATGAAAAAGTGCGAGAATTCTACGATGTATTGGTGGAAGCTGCTGATAATGATGGAGAAGATGATTATCTGATAGAGGATACATACTATGAATCAGACGATAACCTGACGGTTGAAGAAATGAAAGGTATGGTCGAGGTGACTTTATCGGATCCTTTGGATGAAGTGACGGTAAAAAGTGAAATAGCAAAGACTATGGCAGAAGTGGCAGAAGAGTTATTTGTAAGCTATGGTCCATACATTCTTGTAGTTCGGGATGCTTTTGACAGAGATCATGAAGAGATATTTTGGTTATCAGAAGATACTGTCATTGGCTTTGGCATTACTTATTATTATACAGAACCAACTGAAACGGATGAAAAATTAAATGTCGAGTATGTGGTATCTATGTATCTGATGTTAAAAGGGACTGTAGATGAACAGGTGTATGAAATCAGAACAGAGCAATATCAGAGTGAAGAGGCAATCAAAGAGGAGATTTTAAAGTCTGAATTAGAAGCGGAGGAAATTCCAGAGGAAGAGCCAGAAGAAATAGAGGATACACAGGAAATAGAGAAAGAAGTAGACACTGAAACGGAAATTCCGGAAGCTTTGGACATAACGGAAGAAAATGAGGAAGCACAGGAAGAGGATGTGCAAGAGGCTGAGACAGAAAATGCTTCAGAGGAACCTGCCATTGAACCTAATAATGAAGAAGTCATTATACATACGGGATACTTTTCAATTGATGACAAAAAATATTATGCGGATTTAAACGGAGAACTTCAGTCCGGTTGGATTAAAATTGGCGATGCATGGCACTATTTTGATAAAACAAGCGGATTTGCAGAACTGGAATGTGAAACAACCGATGGATATTTATATACCTTAGAAAATGGTAGTGTTTGTTATTTTACCAACAAAACAACTTTGTTGAAAAACAGTTGGTTAACCCATGCCGGTGCCCGTTATTACTTTGATGAAAAAGGTTTTGCGGTAAAAGGCTGGTATCAGGATGGAAGTTACTGGTACTATGCTGATTCCAATGGAAAAATGGTAAATGCAGAAACCGTTATTGGGGAATACAACTATTATTTTGATTCTGCCTATCATTTGAGCACAGGATGGAAAAAGATTGGTGGTACCTATAGATACTTTAATGTTCACGAAGATTATGAACAGTGTTATGAAATTACGATGGATGCCATCAGTGGCTGGGCGAATCTTTCAGACGGAAGAAGAGTTTATTTAAATACATCAGGCCCGTTAAAGGGATGGCAAAACATAGAAGGATATCGCTATCATTTTGACGGCGATGGTTTTCTGGATGTAGGAGAGTTCCAGGACGGTCGTTACTATTATTATGCTGAAACGGAAGAGACAGCGACTGAGCAATCTCCAATCGGAAATGTTGTAAAAGGTATTAAGGAAATCGATGGGAAAACCTATGGGTTCCATCCAACAAATTATTATCGTTTGACTGGTTGGCAAACATTCAGTGGAGAGAAATACTACTTTCAGGATGATTACAGTGCTCTGACTGGCTGGCATCAGGAGGGGAATTACTGGTACTATGCAGGTTCTGATGGGAAATTGGCAAAAGGTGCAGTGGAAATCGTAAATTCTGCTGTAAATAAAGAGCAGGAGGAAGAAAAGCATACTTATTATTTTGACAGCAACTATCGTTTGACAACTGGTTGGGTAAAATTGTCCAATGTGTGGAGATTTTTTGATAATGCAGAGGATTATGTGGATTGTTATGAAATTACTTATACCAAAGAAAATGGTTGGTTGACTTTAGAGGAACCAGAGGGACGTAAGAGTTATGTAAATACTTCTAATAGTCTCTTAAAAGGCTGGCAGACGATTTCGGGTCAACGATATTATTTTGATAGTGTTGGAATTATGGCAACTGGCGAATTCAAGGTAGGAAATTATTACTACTATGCAGAACCAGTGACAGCTACTATCGATGAAAAGCAGATACCTCAAGGAGCAGTAGCAAAAGGGATTAAAGTGATTGATGGAAATACCTATGTATTCCATACAACAAACTATTACCGATTAAGCGGTTGGCAAACTGTTAGTGGAAAACGTTTCTTCTTAGAAAGCGATGGAAAAGCAAAGAACGGTTTGTTTGAAACTGGCGGACGTACTTATTATGCTAAAACTTCAACAGATAATGTAAATATAGGTATTACTGGAGAAGTGTTGGGTGGCAGATGCGTAATCGATGGAACTACCTATGTGTTTCATCCAAGTCAGTATTATCGTTTGACAGGTTGGC
>CAZYUZ010000226.1:0-3311 GCA_964650775.1 uncultured Lachnoclostridium sp.
TGCAACATCAACAACATGTGGTTCCTTTGCAACATTTTCAATGACCGTATTTCCTTCTGCCATAGATGCCGCCATCATAATGTTGATGGTCGCTCCTACACTTTCCATGTCAAGGTATATATGTGCGCTATGAAGATGCTCAGCTTTTGCTTTGATAAAACCGCCTTCAATCTTCACTGTTGCACCCAAAGCTTCAAACCCTTTGATATGCTGGTCAATCGGTCTGCTTCCGATGTTGCATCCTCCCGGAAGAGGAACAGAAGCTTCTTTATATTTTCCAAGTAATGCACCTAATAAGTAATAAGATGCACGGATTTTTTTGATAAATTCATAGTCGACGCTGTGCGCACCAATCTTACCGCCATTGATTCTTGCAGTATGTCGATCCACACGAATGACATTGGCACCAATCTCCTGCATCGCATCTAATAAAACATTAATATCCCGGACATCCGGAAGATTTTCTATAATTACAGTTTCATCCGTCATGATGGCTGCCGCGATAATTGCAAGCGCCGCGTTCTTAGCACCGCCAATCTCAACTTCACCAACCAGCGGAAGTCCACCTTTTATAATATACTGTTCCACTATTCTACCTCTTAAATCTGTTTCAGGGCACAAGCCCACCTATACATAGTCTATTATAGCATAAAACATCTAAAAAGCAACTGTGAGGGAATGAAAAAACAGTCCCACATTTGTGAGACTGTTTGTATATTTTTAACGAATGTAATTGTAAGGATTTACCGGTGTTCCATTTACACGGATTTCAAAATGCAGGTGTGGACCTGTGCTTCGACCGGTATTTCCGCTCAATGCAATCTTCTGTCCCTGTTTGACTTTCTGTCCTACAGATACAAGAATTTTACTCAAATGACCATATCTTGTCTGGTTTCCATCCGGATGATTAATGTAGACAACGTAACCATAACCACTCTGCCATCCTGCTACGGAAACAGTACCGCCGGAAGATGCCCAGATGGCTGTACCTGTCGGTGTCGCCCAGTCAATTGCTCTATGATTCGTACTTGCACCCTTCGTCGGTGCCTTACGCATTCCGTAACCGGAAGTCTGACGTCCGCCTGACAGTGGTCTGATATAGGTCGGCGGTGTCTTTGTACCGATCTCTACGATCTTGCACACCGGCTCTCTCATGACCACTTCATCGATCATTTCACGGCTCTCTTCCATTCCATTACGTTTTGTGATCAGCGCTGTTACTTCATGATAACCGGCAACTTCCTCCTGAAGAACCACACTCTTCGTTGTGTACCAGTCATCATTATATACATATTCGACTTCTCCGAAATATTCCTCTTCGTAAGTAGACTGCTCTACAGTCATCACCGTCAGTTCCGGCTGTGGTACGGTGATAATGATTTCATCGCCAATCTGAAGCACGGTACTTTCAGAAAGACCGCTGTTCAGTGCCAGGACTTCTTTTACATACAAACCATGACCATTGGCAATGGTAGATAAAGTATCTCCCGCCTGAACTTCATAAATTTCATTTTTCTGGCTTTCTTTTGTAATCTGATCTGCAGCTTCTTCCGAACTTGTGATCCATTCTTTGGAAACATAGGCTTCGGTAATCTCTACCTTTTCCCCAAAAGACATTGCTTTCAAGCCATCTCCATTTGGATCTACGACAACTGCTGGAGCCTCTTCTTCCGGAACTGCTTCTTCTTTGGAATCCTCTTCTTCAATTTCCCTGATTACATCTTTTAACTGAATTTCAGAAACTTTGATACCAACCGTTTCAATTTCCTGTACCTGAACATCTGACGAAATCAGTTCGGCGGTGTATATATTAATTTCACGTTCATCATCAGCGATAATATTTACATGGAACAGATTGTTTGGATCATATTTGCCCTTTGCAAGTTCCAGAACATCATAAACATCTTCAATGGTATCCAGATAAACCGTATAGGTACCAATTTTCATCATATATGCATGCTGAATATCAACGGATGCATTTTTTAAATGATTGTAAAGGATGTCATACAGTTCCTCTTCCGACATAGAATTAGAAAACATTCCTTCTACCGGTGTATAGTAGCAGTCAACCTCTGCAAGAACCATGGATTTCTGCTCCTGCGCCAACGCAAGACGTGCATCCAAAAGCAGAGATTCCACATTTGCAGGATCCTTGATTGCACCAATGTGTTCTCCGTCCAGATAGATATTTGAAAAGCTGTTGGCAAACCCAAACTGTTCTCCAATAAACGGTGTTACCAGCATCATACAAAAGCAACTGGCAATTGCCGCCATCACAAAATTAAGTTTTACTCTTTTTCTTTTTAGTATTCTCATGTTTCTTCTTCTTTTTTACACTATATCCAAAGGTTCCAAGCAGCTCTCCAAGACCATAATATTCTCCATGAGAATATGCCAAAGGCTGCGCTTTCCCCAATTCAAACTTTTGATTTTCGTTCATGTATTTGTCATCCACATGAACTGCGACCACATCTGCAAGGAACATATGATGAGAACCAAGCTCCTTCACTTCCGTTACCTTACATTCAATATTTACCGGACATTCTCCAATCATTGGCGCCCCCACCACGGAAGCCTGTTCTTTTGTCAACTTCATTTCAGAAAATTTATCAACATCTCTTCCTGATCGAACACCGCAAAAATCTGTCGCAAATGCCAGATCCTTTGTTGTCAGATTGATCACAAATTCTCCGGTTTCTCGAATCATCTGATACGAATGCCTCTCTGGTCTTACGGATATGTATGCCATCGGCGGATTGGTACACACAGTTCCAGTCCATGCAATGGTAATGATGTTGCTGTTGCCAGACTTGTCAGCACAGCTCACCATAACTGCCGGAAGCGGATATACCATATTCCCCGGTTTCCACGTTTGTTTCGCCATAATACTCCTCTAAACTCTAATGCTGTAAAGAACCTACAATCGCAGGCACTACCTGTTTCTTTCTGGAAACCACATTTCTTAAAATGCAGCTGTGTTCATCTTTGATGTCTTCGGTTCTTATAAAAAATGCTTCTTCAATCATCTGCTTTGCACGTTTTCCAAAGAACAGCATTTCGGTAGATTCTTTCATAATGTCAGTCAGCATAAAGAAAATTGCATCTACGCCGACTTCTGCATCTGCCATATATGGCAGCAATTTATTTTTAATTTCCAAAAGCTCTTCATCGTTCATGGAGTTGATCTGACCTACACCAAAGGTTGTATCTCCAACGGTGAATTTTTTGAAATCCTGATAGAAGATTTCATCAGCCGCTTTATTTCCAAGATCACTTCCAGCTGCAAACATTTCTTTTGCGTACTCTTCAAT
>CAZYUZ010000227.1:0-3284 GCA_964650775.1 uncultured Lachnoclostridium sp.
TTAAACAATCATCCGATCAATGTTGCCAGAGCGGCAGCAGGATTAAATAAAGCCAATTCTATCTGGTTCTGGGGAGCCGGTACAAAACCAATTCTCACTTCATTTGAAGAAAAGACCGGAAAGAAAGGTGCCATGATCTCAGCAGTAGACCTACTCAAAGGCATTGCAGTAGGCGCAGGCATGGACAATAAAATCGTAGAAGGCGCCAACGGTCAGCTTCATACCAACTATGAAGGAAAGGCTAAGGCAGCTGTCGATGCACTCACCAAAGAGGGCTATGATTTTGCTTATATTCATGTAGAAGCACCGGACGAAATGGGACATCAGGGCAGCGTAGAGAGAAAAGTTCAGGCAATTGAATTTTTGGATGAAAGAATCATTCGTTACGTGAAAGAAGCCATGGATGCTTCCGGAGAAGACTATCGTATGTTAGTCTTACCAGATCACCCAACCCCAATCGAGGTTCGTACTCATACGAGTGAACCGGTTCCATACTTATTGTATGACAGCACATGTGTGCAGGACAATGACTGGCAGTACAGTGAAAAATGTGCGGCAGAGGGTGGAATTTATCATCCGAAAGGACATGAATTGATAGATTACATGTTCAGTAAATAGGACTGAATACTTAAAGATGAGGAGAACATTATGTTAGTTGTGAAAAAATTTGGAGGTACTTCTGTCGGTAATGCTGAGAGAATCCAGAATGTTGCCAGAAGAATTGCGACAGAGTACAAAAAAGGTAACGATGTAGTGGTTGTTCTTTCTGCAATGGGTAAGATGACAGATGTACTTATTGACCAGGCAAAAGAATTAAACCAAAATCCGCCAAAGCGTGAAATGGATATGCTCTTTACCATTGGTGAACAGCAGTCTGTTGCATTAATGGCAATGGCACTGGATGCAATCGGAATTCCTGCAATTTCTTTAAATGCATTCCAGGTAGCAATGCATACCACAAAAGTATATGGTAATGCAAGACTGAAAAAAATCGATACAGAAAGAATTCGCCACGAATTAGACTCCAAAAAGGTTGTAATCGTAACTGGTTTCCAGGGAGTGAATAAATACGATGACTATACAACTTTAGGACGCGGTGGTTCTGATACAACAGCCGTTGCACTTGCAGCTGCATTACATGCAGACATGTGCGAAATCTACACAGACGTTGACGGTGTTTATACAGCTGACCCACGTATTGTAAAAAATGCGTTCAAGCTTGATGAAATTACATACGACGAAATGCTTGACCTTGCAACTTTAGGTGCAGGCGTTTTACATAACCGTTCCGTAGAAATGGCGAAAAAATATGGCGTACAGCTTGTAGTGCGTTCCAGCTTAAATGAATCAGAAGGTACCGTATTAAAGGAGGAAACAAACGTGGAAAGAATGTTAATCAGCGGTGTTGCGCTTGATAAAAATGTAGCAAGAATCTCTGTTATGGGATTAAAAGATGAACCAGGTATTGCATTTAAATTATTTGACTGCCTTGCAAAAGCAAATATTAACGTAGACGTTATCTTACAGTCCATCGGACGTGAAGGTACAAAGGATATCACATTTACAGTAGCAAAAGACGAAGCAGATAATGCAGTAAAAGCAATTCATGCACAGAAAGCAAGAATTACATTACAGGACATTACAGTTAACAAACACGTTAACAAGATTTCCATCGTTGGTGCTGGTATGATGTCTAACCCAGGTGTTGCAGCAAAAATGTTTGAAGCACTTTACAATGTAGGTGTTAATATCAACATGATCTCTACATCTGAAATTCGTGTAACAGTTATCGTTGACGAAGGAAAAGCTGAAAAAGCAATGAATGCCGTACATGATGCATTCATGAATGTAGAATAATTAAGAGAAATGATTTGGGAAGCGTCCGAAATTCGGACGCTTTCACTTTCTATGAAAAATAAGGATTCTGGAGGTCTGAATGGATATTAATAAGAAAATTGCCGAAGAGCTTTCCGTGAAGCTCTGGCAGGTGGAAGCAGCAGTAGGGTTGATTGATGAGGGGAATACGATTCCATTTATTTCCCGTTATCGTAAAGAAGTGACTGGTGCATTAAATGATGAGCAGCTTCGTACATTAGATGAAAGATTAAAATATTTACGTAATCTGGAAGAAAAGAAAGAACAGGTGCTCTCTACCATCGAAGAGCAGGGAAAACTGACAGAAGAATTAAAAGCACAGATTATGGCGGCAGAAACTTTGGTAGTGGTAGAGGATTTATACCGTCCATATCGCCCGAAGAGAAGAACAAGAGCAATCATTGCCCGCGAAAAGGGGCTGGAAGGTCTTGCAAACATTATTTCTTTACAGATGACTGATAAACCTTTGGAAGTAGAAGCGGAAAGCTATATTTCAGAAGAAAAAGGAGTAGAAACTGTAAAGGATGCCATTGCAGGAGCCATGGACATTATTGCGGAAAATATTTCTGATGAAGCAGATTATCGTATTCGCATCCGTAAAATGACTTTCGATAATGGTCGAATTACTTCTGTAGCAAAAGATCCGGAAGCAAAGACCGTTTATGAAATGTATTATAATTTTGAAGAACCTGTGAAGAAAATTGCAGGTCACCGTGTGCTGGCATTGAATCGTGCAGAAGACGAAAAAGTACTGACAGTCAAAGTGGAAGCACCGGTAGAAGATATTTTGAGGTACTTGGAAAAACAGGTCATCACAAGAGAAAATCCAAATACTACACCAGTGCTGAAAGAAATCATTGCAGACAGCTACAGCCGTCTCATTGGTCCTGCCATTGAACGTGAAATTAGAAATGATCTCACAGAAAAGGCAGAAGACGGTGCCATCAGTGTGTTTGGTAAGAATTTAGAACAGTTATTACTTCAGCCGCCAATCGCAGGTCAGGTAGTTCTTGGATGGGACCCTGCTTTTAGAACGGGCTGTAAGCTGGCAGTTGTAGATGCGACAGGAAAAGTATTAGACACTGTTGTGATCTATCCGACAGCACCACAGAACAAAGTGGAAGAAGCAAAGAAGGTTTTAAAAAATCTTATTGCAAAATATAAGATTACATTAATCTCTGTAGGTAATGGTACAGCGTCCAGAGAATCAGAACTTGTTATTGTAGATTTATTAAAAGAATTAAAGACTCCGGTTCAGTATGTCATCGTAAATGAAGCGGGAGCATCTGTTTACTCAGCAAGCAAACTTGCCACAGAAGAATTCCCGAACTTTGATGTAGGACAGAGAAGTGCGGCATCTATCGCAAGACGTTTACAGGATCCACTGGCAGAACTTGTAAAGATTGATC
>CAZYUZ010000228.1:0-3255 GCA_964650775.1 uncultured Lachnoclostridium sp.
CGGAAAGAACGCGTACTTTTTTCACACCATCTTCTCCTGCGAAAAGCATACGTCCTAAGAAACCACGTACATAAGTTACATCTTTGATTTCTGAGTAGCCTGTTAACCAGTCTGTAATCGTGTAATCGTTGTCAAATTCCTTTGTATTATCCTTCGGGAAGTAAGACTGGCTTGTAGTTACACCCCATTTGTAGAAGCCTTCGTCTGGTTCCATTTCACCTGCAAGAATTTTAAATAATGTTGTCTTTGCAAGCTCGTTGCTTCCTACGAATGCAACTTTATCATCATGGTTTAAAATAAAGGAAATATTATCCAGTACTTTTACACCATCGATTGTCTTAGAGATTCCTTCCACAGTGAGAACTTCATTACCGATTTCGCGGTTTGGTCTAAAGTCAATGTATGGATATTTACGGCTGGATGGTTTGATTTCATCAAGCTCGATTTTTTCAAGGGCTTTCTTACGGGAAGTAGCCTGTTTGGATTTAGAAGCGTTAGCAGAGAATCTGGAAATAAATTCCTGTAATTCCTTGATTTTTTCTTCTTTCTTCTTGTTTGCTTCCTTCATCTGACGAATCATTAACTGGCTGGATTCGTACCAGAAATCGTAGTTACCAGCGTAGAGCTGAATCTTGCCGTAGTCAATGTCTGCTGTATGGGTACATACTTTATTTAAGAAATAACGGTCATGGGATACAACGATGACTGTATTTTCAAAGTTAATTAAGAATTCTTCTAACCACGCAATGGCATCTAAGTCCAAGTGGTTGGTAGGTTCGTCCAGAAGTAAGATGTCTGGATTTCCAAATAATGCCTGTGCAAGAAGTACCTTTACCTTTAATGGACCTGGAAGCTCTCCCATAGTTGCATAATGCCATTCAGATTCTACACCAAGACCATTTAAGAGGGATGCTGCGTTGGATTCTGCTTCCCATCCATCCATATCTGCAAATTCGCCTTCTAATTCAGAAGCACGGATACCGTCTTCTTCTGTGAAGTCTTCTTTCATGTAGATCGCATCTTTTTCTTTCATGATATCGAACAGTCTCTGGTTACCCATAATAACTGTATCCATAACAGAATACTGGTCATACTGGAAGTGGTCCTGTTTTAAGAAGGAAAGACGCTGTCCTGGTGTGATGACGATATCACCATTTGTGGAATCCAGTTCACCTGATAAAATTTTCAGGAATGTGGATTTTCCGGCACCGTTGGCACCGATGAGGCCGTAGCAGTTTCCTTCTGTAAATTTGATATTTACATCTTCAAATAATGCTTTCTTACCTAAACGTAATGTTACATTGTTTGCACTAATCATTCTATCTAACCTTTCTACTAATGAGAGCCCATAAAGCTCTTAATTTTATCACTACATACCTTATCTATTTTACAGAAAAATCCACATTTTGCAAGGACTTCTTTTGGGTTTGACATACTTTTTTATAAATAGTAAAATGATTTAAAGCAATAACATTCACTTCGAAACGAAAAGAGGATTACCTATGGAAAGCAGAATTAAAAAAACAATTGAACTTCATAATAAAGGCTACAATTGTGCACAGGCAGTTGCATGTACTTACTGTGACCTTGTAGATATTGATGAAAAAACTGCCCTTCGTGCAACCGAAGCATTCGGTGCTGGTATGGGCGGTCGCGAAACTACCTGTGGTGCAATTTCCGGTGCAGTATTTTTAGCCGGATTAAAAAATGCAGATGGCAATTTAGAAGCTCCAAAATCTAAAGCCCAAACTTATAAATTATCAAAAGTGATTGTGGAAGCATTCCAGAAGAAAAACGGAACTATCATTTGTAAAGAATTAAAAGAAAAAGATCCTGAAACAGGAAAAGTAAGACGCGATTGCGCAGGCTGCATTATGGATGCCGCTGCAATTGCAGAAGTTGTTCTTTTCTCTGAATAATTATCTCTTTTTATAAACACAGGCTTGCTGAATTCTCAGCAAGCCTGCTCTGTTATAAACTCATTATTTCTTTTACCAATTCTTCTGGACGTTTCCCATCTGTCAAAACTTCCAAATGTGCTGTTTCCTGATAAATCTGCTCTCTGGAGTTCATAAGCCTTGTTACTTTTTCTTCCAAAGCACCGCCTTGTAATAATGGTCGATTCGTATCACCGGATACACGTCTGATGATTTCTTCTTTAGAAGTTTTTAAATATACAACAGTACCAATATTTCGAAGTAAAACTCTATTCTCTTCTCTTACCGGCATACCGCCACCGATAGAGAGTACAAATTTATCTTCACTATCCTGCAAACGCTTCAAAAGATCTGTTTCCATATCTCTAAAAGTCTGCTCTCCATCTTTGGCAAAAATATCCGAAATCTTTCTTCCCTGCTCTTTTTCAATCCATTCGTCTGTATCGATAAATTCACAATTCAGAGCTTTTGCAAGTTCCTTTCCGATGGTTGTCTTTCCGGCTCCCATAAAGCCCATTAGTACAATGCGTTTCATTTTCTTTTTTTCTGCTCCCTTAAGTAAAAGAATAAAACTATTTTCTCCAGATAACGCTTCAACACAATCTGAATTTCTTCCTTCGGATGAATCGGCTTCACAAGAATTGAATAAATCCCTGTCAGGTTTGCTCCCCAGACATCCGTAAAGAGCTGATCCCCAACAAACAGTGTTGTCTGCTCATCAGTCCCCATCAGTTCCATGGCTTTGCGATAACCCTTTGGACTCGGTTTTCCGCCTTTGTGGATGGCATTTACATGAACTTCGCTATTGAACATGGCAACACGAGGCTCTTTGTTGTTTGATAAAAGGCAGGCATCCATGCCAAGCTCTTTTAAATGTGCGAACAGCTTCTTTGCTCTCTCATCCGCCGGTGCATCATGTGGCACCAGTGTATTATCAATGTCGAAAATGACACCTTTGTATCCTTTTTTTGCGAAACTGTCAAAATCAATGACATATGTGGAATCTACATATTCCTTTGGGTAAAATGTACGAAACATAAAGTCTCCTTATTCTAAGATTTTCTTCAGCTCGTCCATAAATGTATTAACGTCTTTAAACTCTCTGTAAACAGAGGCAAAACGTACGTAAGCAACAGAATCCAGGTCTTTTAATTTGTTCATGATCATTTCCCCGATGACCTTACTTGGAATTTCACGTTCTTCACGGTTGAAGATTTCAAGTTCTACTTTATCTACCAGTGCACTGATATCCTTTGCAGGAATTGGACGTTTATGACACGCACGAAGTACCCCTGCTTCGATCTTGGAACGGTCATAA
>CAZYUZ010000229.1:0-3233 GCA_964650775.1 uncultured Lachnoclostridium sp.
CATTTCGAATTGACTCTTGTCCTGTCTTTCCACCTGACACAATCCATTTTAATTTTGTGATATTAAATTGATTTGCGTAAGCCCAAACAATGTCATGCCATCCATCAATACATACAACCTCAATAGCATCGATCTGCGGATGTCGTTGAAAACTTTCTAACGTATAAATCAAGACCGGTTTGTCATAAACGTTAATAAATTGTTTAGGAATATCCTGTCCCATTCTATTTCCAACTCCACCTGCAATTACAACTGCAACATTCATATCTTACCCTTTCTTCATTCGCATTATTTGTAAATATCGTTTATTCATATATCATATGATATATATACATATGCTTTGCTTCATATATTACTTCAAACTCCACATATGGATTCTCTTCGAATTCTAGTTCCTCCATAGTTAACAGATACTCAGCTTCCGTTTTCGCTATATCTTCATATGACAAGTTTATTTTCATATAATCAGCTTGTATTAACTCAAAAGAAGTTTCCTCACTTGTAAGTTCAACATCTATGTGTGCATATCGGTTATATATGTCTTCATACTGTGAATTCTTATCTAACTTTTTCCATAATTTCATATTTGGATAAGTATTGACAGAATTCACCGTAGGTGCACCACATGCCACATTATATCCTGAAAGTACAATTCCTCCACCGCTGGTTATCCATTTCGCATCTGGTTCTTCCTCACAGATTTTCTGTATCTCCTGGGCTACCGGTTTTGAAAATATTGCATCAAACCCTTTCATTATAGGAAATACATAGATACCTGTAAAAATTGACAAACCAATGACAGCCACAAACCAAACGTTTTTAAGTCTGTCCTTTAAATTAATCATCAGAGCAACACATAGTCCCGTGATTACTATAAACATCACTATACTTTGCCACTGATTCAGATACCCCCGGATAATCTCTGTTGGAAAAATACAAATTTATACCGGAAACCAACATTCCTATAGGAATAGCGAGTATTAATGGTAATTTTTTCGTCTTTTCATATCTTCCCAGAACAATCATAATAAAGTATATTTGTATCAAACCAATAATATCAATTGTTCTAAACACTGTGGAATTAGAAAACAATAGTAATTTTGCAATGTTCTCCGGAAAACCAACCGTCACGTAAAGAAGCATTGGAATTTGAACTAAGAGCAAACCTGCCGTCAGCCAATCCTTCTTTTTTTCCTTTATCCAACAAAACAAGGCCATGATTGTCGGTATTGGGAATAGACTAAAAAATACCCCTGCCTCTGAAGGATTTGCAACGTCCTTATATGCGTAAAACGGTGCCTGTGCACAGTAAAAAAGTTTTGACAAATAAAAGGAACCTGTATCAACTCGTTTCCCTGGATAGGCTGTTTCTGTAATCACTTCTGTATATTCTGAAATAGAATTCAGATAAGAAAAAACCAAACCTACCACTAGCGCAAAAGCACTGGCTATAATAAGCCAATCGCTTTTTTTCAATGCCTTGATTTTATCCCAATTATCATGTAGCACCCATACCCCTATTGCTAAAGACATATACCCAACCGGCACTTGCCATGCAGGATATAAATTACTCACAAACATACTAAACAATATGGCAGTTGCAATGCCTAACAAAATTTTCTTCCATCTTTCCTTGCTTTGTAGGAAATAATAGATGGAAACAATAGTCCCCGGTGCAGTGAGAAGCTGAGAAGGCATTCCCCACCAAAAATTAAACGATGAAAAAATCACCAAAAAAGCCCCCGCTGTTGATAACAATCGTTTTTTCTTCGTAATAATATAAAAGAGTTCTAACGTTATTAGAAATGGGAAAATTAACCAAAAAGACCAACAAAAACTAAACGCATATTCTACTGGCAAAATAGCATAGACTAATTTCTGTGGTGCATTTGCTATGGTTGAAACTCCCAAGTAAACACCATTGGTGGCATTTAACGTTTCCTCACCACGCATGATAGTATTATATTTTCCAAATGCATTTTCACCGTAAGAAGATGCCAAGGTAGACGGAAAAACAACCACAAATTCGTCCGATCTGATAGCTCTTGTTCGCCCTATTATTGGCGCTGCCAATTCACTGCCTTGTTCAGGTTGAATAACATTGTTATAAAACCCAATCGAAACGCCATGATATTGATTGGCAGTCATAAATATCAGCAATGCAATCCCTATCAGCCATCTCTTGTCAAACATCCAATTATACATTTTTTTAACAGGAAAAATAAAATGCATGCCACAGAAAGCAAATCCAAAGAACATAATATATGCTCTGTTAATCATGGTCAAAACTTTGAAATTTTCTAAATTTGTATGAATATTGGAAACTTCCCAAAAACGCACTGTCCAAGCAAAAGCTGCTCCCAACGATAAAATTACCGAAAGAATACAAAGAACAATGATTTTTTTCACTTTTATTTTCTTCATTTCTTTATCCCTTTAGATTCTCCTGATTTTCTTTTTTATAAAGAGCTAATTCTTGAGCCAATTGTTTGATTCGAATTGACATTCTCGACATTGCCATAGTTAATGTAAAAATAATAACTAGTGAAAAGCAAAATCCGAAGAAAAATAGCATATTCACAGGACTAGCAATCCCAATCTGTCTTGAAATCCACGCGATTAAATTCGGAAAACAATCTAAAACCAAGACACTAACTCCGACCAAAAGCCATGCAAGTGCATAGCGAAGCTCCAGCCTTTTGCTGCGAATCATGTTTATAATAATAGCCAGTGCCAACAGCACGCCTGTTGCAATAATGATTTGTATTCTTATATTCATGATAGATACCTCCTAATTCGCACGAATGCGTTCGATAATAATTGCCAACGAAACCTTAATCATATAATACACTGATTTTTTCATTGAGATTGAAGAAACACCACCCTCACGTTCTCGCATAACCACAGGAATCTCTTCTACCTTCATGCCTCTTCGCAAAATGGCAACGACACTTTCCGGTTCCGGATAATCTTTGGGATAATCTTCCGCAAATATTCGTAATACATTTTTCCCTACCATTCTTAATCCTGAAGTTGGATCTGTAATCGTAGTACCTGTCAGCACTTTAATCAAACCTGTAAAGAATCGAATTCCTACTCTTCTAAGTCCGGAAGATTGGAAACCTTGTTTCTCTATAAATCTAGAACCGATTACCATATCTAAACAATTCTGTTCTAAATATTCTGCCATTTCTTCTAAAAATTTTGGATCATGCTGTCCATCGCCATCCACC
>CAZYUZ010000230.1:0-3217 GCA_964650775.1 uncultured Lachnoclostridium sp.
CCTTCATAAAATCTTAAAAGTTTTCCTCTTGTTCTTTTCATAATTATTTTATAAGATAAAATTAAGAAACCTTTTAGTAAAACACATGTTTAATAAGGTGTACATCTTTAATGGAGGTATTCAATGAAGAGACAAAGTATTTTCTTTATACTTTTATTACTTCAAGTTTTATTTATATGTATCGGATGTGGAAGCTCTGAGAAGTCAGCACCACCTGAAAGTCCGGCAGCGGCTGCGGAGCAAGCAGCTGCCGTAACAGAAGAGGCTGCTGAGATGGAAGCAGCGGCGCCCGCACCCCTGGTTGACGCCATCGGAATTTTTGAAGGACTGGAAGATAATCATACAGCCATCTTCTCCTTTGATGGAGCAGAAACAGCCTTTTTCTTTGAAGATCCTGCTGTGCAGAATGTGCTTTACGAAGCAGTTTTAGGAAGTCCTTATACACTTTCCTATGAATATGATGATTCTCTTGGATACATCATCTATGAAATCAGCGAACACTAAGGTTTCGCTTTTATGAGAACCTAAAAAGTGCCACACCTCAACGGTGTAGCACTTTTTTACATCTATAACAAAATTTTAGAGCTTTGTTACATTTGTAGCCTGTGGACCTTTTGCTCCGTTAACTACTTCAAATTCAACCGCCTGGCCTTCTTCTAATGTCTTAAAGCCCTCCATGTTCAATCCTGTGTAATGTACGAATACATCATTTCCAGCTTCGTCAGAAATGAATCCGTATCCTTTCTGGTTGTTAAACCATTTCACTGTACCCTTATTCATAACACGGTACCCTCCTAAATAAGTTCTATGCATAGCACCCCAAAACCGTCCATACATATGGTTAGTGTAGCATAGTTTCAAAGTGCGGTCAAACACACTTTTCTCAAATAAAGAGACATTTTTTCCTTGTTATTTTGGAAGATGGTGTTATAATCAGAAAATAGAGATACTTTTTAGGTATAGTAGGAGAAATATTATGGAACATTTAGTAATCCCTGCAAACTACCGTTCAGAATTAAATCTGTACGAAACGCAGGAAGCAATCAAAACAATCAAAGACTTTTTCCAGCAGGCACTGTCTGAGCAGCTGACTCTTCTTCGTGTAACTGCTCCATTATTTGTTACACCTGAATCAGGTCTTAACGATAACTTAAACGGCATTGAACGCCCTGTTGATTTTGATATCAAAGAACAGGATGGAAGAACTGCTGAAATCGTTCAGTCTCTTGCCAAATGGAAACGTTACGCACTGAAAAAATACGGTTTTCACCCAGGAGAAGGTCTCTATACAGATATGAACGCAATTCGCAGAGACGAGGTTGCTGACAACATTCACTCTATTTTCGTAGACCAGTGGGACTGGGAAAAGATTATCTTAAAAGAACAGCGCGACGAGGACACTTTAAAAGAAGTTGTCCGCAAAGTATACAAGGCAATCAAAAAGACTGAAAAATACATGTCTATCCGTTACGATTACATAGAGGAAATTCTTCCAAAAGACATTTTCTTTATCACAGCGGAAGAACTTGCCGAAATGTATCCAGGCTATACACCAAAGGAACGTGAAGACAAGATTGCCAAATTAAAAGGTGCCGTATTTATCATGGGAATCGGTCACGAACTTACCTGTGGCGAACGCCATGACGGTCGTGCTCCGGACTACGATGACTGGAACTTAAACGGTGATATCATCGTATGGTATCCACTTCTCAATCGTGCATTAGAACTCTCTTCCATGGGTATCCGTGTTGACAAAGAAGCCTTAATGACCCAGTTAAAGATTTCCGGCTGTGAAGATCGCGCAGAGCTTCCATTCCAAAAATCTGTAATCAAAGGGGAACTGCCATACACCGTAGGCGGCGGAATCGGTCAGTCACGTCTTTGTATGTTCTATTTAAGAAAAGCACATATCGGGGAAGTACAGTGTTCTATCTGGCCTGATGAAATGCGTGCAGAATGCGAATATATGGGAATTAAATTACTGTAAATAATATCATTTAACATAAAAAACTTTGCAAGGAACGTCTCGAGGCTTCGCTTGACCTCGACTTATCCTTACAAAGTTTTTTATTTTATACGTTTTCACTTAAACTTAGTTAATTCCGAAATATTCGACGTCCCTAATCAAACGGGTTAAATTTCGCTCTCTCCCTCTTACATTTCATTTTTCTCTTCCAGCGCCTTGATACCGCGCATTTCAATGATCGGACCGCCGGTATGTTCAATGTATTCTCTTGTAATTGTCACGCGGCCGATATTATCATCCTTCGGAATTTCATACATTATATCCAGCATAAATTCTTCAATGATCGCGCGCAGCGCTCTGGCACCTGTATCCATTTCCAATGCCTTTTCTGCAATGGCTTCCAAAGAAGCCTCGTTAAAGAGAAGTTCTACTTCATCCAGTTCTAAAAGCTTCTTATACTGTTTCAGAATCGCGTTCTTTGGCTCCTGCAGAATCTTCACAAGCATATCCTTTGTCAATGCTTCCAAAGATAACATAACCGGAAGACGACCGATAAATTCCGGAATCATACCAAATGTTTTCACATCTTCTACCGTTACTTTCTGCAAAATGTTTCGGTCCTTATCATATTTATCCTTTAAGTCCGCATTAAAACCAATGGAAGACTGTTTATTTAATCGTTCTTTGATAATATCTTCCAGCCCAGGGAATGCCCCACCGCAGATAAAGAGAATATTTCTTGTATCCACCGTTTCCATCGGAACCATACCATTTTTGCTGTTAGAACCTACCGGAACGTCTACTTCCGCACCTTCTAAGAGCTTTAAGAGTCCCTGCTGAACAGCCTCACCGTTGACATCTCGCTGATTCTGGTTCTTCTTTTTACCAATCTTATCGATTTCATCGATAAAGATGATGCCGCGCTCTGCTTTTTCCACATCATTGTCTGCCGCAGCCAAAAGCTTTGATACAACACTTTCAATGTCATCGCCAATGTATCCTGCTTCTGTAAGCGTTGTCGCATCTGCAATTGCCAATGGTACATCCAAAAGTCTTGCCAGTGTTTTTACAAGATAGGTCTTCCCACAGCCGGTCGGACCAATCATCAGGATATTGGATTTTTCAATCTCAATACTGTCCATGGTGTTGGTCGCCACACGTTTATAATGATTATAAACTGCTACCGAAATCGCCTTTTTGGCATGTTCCTGACCGATCACATATTCATCCAGCTGCGCCTTGATCTTATGC
>CAZYUZ010000231.1:0-3205 GCA_964650775.1 uncultured Lachnoclostridium sp.
ACATCACAGCTTGTTCAAAGCACCCGCTCTATGCTTGAAGTATCCGAAGAAGATATCCGAGGCAGACGTATTGAGCTTGGTATTGAAGAAGCTTGGGAGGGTGTACATGTAAGCGGTACACAGGATAATGCTTACTACTACTCAACCTACAATGCAGAGGATAAGAATCCTGTTAATGAAGAAAAACCTAAGGTAATGATCTTAGGCGGCGGTCCAAACCGTATCGGTCAGGGTATCGAATTCGACTACTGCTGCGTACATGCTTCATTGGCTCTTAAAAAATTAGGTTTTGAAACAATCATCGTAAACTGTAACCCTGAAACGGTTTCTACAGACTACGATACATCTGATAAATTATACTTTGAACCATTAACTCTTGAAGATGTTCTCAGCATCTACAAGAAAGAAAAACCAGTTGGTGTTATCGCACAGTTTGGTGGACAGACTCCTCTGAACCTTGCAGCTGATCTTGAAAAGAACGGTGTGAAGATTTTAGGTACATCTCCTGCAGTCATTGACTTAGCAGAAGACCGCGACCTCTTCCGTGAAATGATGGACAAGTTAGAAATCCCAATGCCGGAATCAGGAATGGCTGTTGACGTTGCAGAAGCAATCGAAATCGCTAACAAGATTGGTTATCCGGTAATGGTTCGTCCTTCTTACGTTCTTGGCGGACGTGGTATGGAAGTTGTATATGATGAAGAATCTCTGACACAGTACATGAACGCTGCTGTTGGTGTTACACCAGACAGACCAATCCTCATCGACCGCTTCTTAAATCACGCATTAGAATGCGAAGCAGATGCGATCAGTGATGGTACACACGCATTCGTACCAGCTGTTATGGAACACATTGAACTTGCAGGTGTTCACTCAGGTGACTCTGCTTGTATCCTTCCATCTGTACACATTACAGAAGAAAACGTTAAGACAATCAAAGAATACACACGTAAGATTGCAGAAGAAATGGGCGTTAAAGGTTTAATGAACATGCAGTACGCAATCGAAAACGATAAAGTATATGTACTGGAAGCAAACCCAAGAGCATCCCGTACAGTACCATTGGTATCTAAAGTTTGTAACATCCGTATGGTGCCACTTGCAACAGAAATCATTACTTCTGAATTAACAGGTAACCCATCACCGGTTCCAGCATTAAAAGAACAGGTAATTCCAAACTATGGTGTAAAGGAAGCTGTCTTCCCGTTCAACATGTTCCAGGAAGTTGACCCAATCTTAGGACCGGAAATGCGTTCTACCGGTGAAGTATTAGGTTTATCTGCTTCTTACGGTGAAGCATTCTTCAAAGCACAGGAAGCGACTCAGTCTAAACTTCCATTAGAAGGAACTGTACTGATTTCCGTAAACAGAAAAGATAAAGAAGAAGTTGTAGAAATTGCGAAGATGTTCCACGAAAACGAATTCAAGATCGTTGCAACAGGTGGAACTTATGACCTGATTACAGCTGCTGGTATTCCAGCTGAAAAAGTAAACAAAGTATCTGAAGGACATCGTCCAAACACACTGGACCTTATCACAAATGGTAAAGTTGACTTAATCGTGAACTCTCCAATCGGAAAAGAAAGTGTATTTGATGACAGTTACTTACGTAAAGCTGCAATCAAGGGCAAGATTCCTTACATGACAACCATCGCTGCTGCAAAAGCAACTGCTGAAGGTATTGCACACTTAAGATCTCACGGTAGCAGTGAAGTAAAATCCTTACAGGAATTACACGCTGAAATTCACGACAAGTAAGAATTTTTTAAAAACAAACAACCTATTTAACAAACAATTAAACTCCTGTAAAGAATGCCTCGAGGCTTCGCTTAACCTCGGCATTTCTTTACAGGAGTTTCTTTTTTCTTCTTCGGCTAATTTCTTTTAATTTCTAGTCCTCCGTCGCTGTCAGTTTCCCCATTTTAAAATGTTTTCTACATAATGATTTATAACTGTCGTTGGAGCCTAACATCACCTGAGCGCCTTCCCTCACAATTCCCTTTTCATTATATCTGGCATTGCAGGTTGCTTTTCGTCCACACCAGCAGACGGTCTTTAACTCCTGAATCTGGTCTGCAATCGCAATCAGGTGCTCACTGCCCGAAAACAGGCGATTTTGGAAATCCGCACGAAGTCCATAGCAAACCACCGGCACATCCATAAAATCCACGACATCCGACAAAAAATCAATCTGTTCCCTGGTGGCAAACTGTACCTCATCCACAATAATACAATTGTATTCTTTAATCTGTTCTTCCGTATAATTTACAAAATCCTCCAAAAGAACACACGGCTCTTCCAGTCCGATTCTGGAACGAACAACAACCTTCCCATCTCTCGTATCCATTGCAGGTTTGCATAGCAGCGCCTTCTGTCCTACTTCCTCATAATTGAATCTTGTCATCAGCGCATTGGCAGTTTTGGAACTTCCCATTGCCCCGTAGTAATAATACAATTTCGCCATTTCTATGCTCCTTCATAAAATATTCTGATATATTATAACTCATTTTGTGTTATGATGTCTCATATAGATATTATTTTAGCATCAAAGGAGAAAAATTGCCATGTATAACGGAAACGAAAATATTATGATTTGTGACCATCCACTGGTCAAACACAAAATCACAATGCTTAGAAATAAAGATACAGGAACTAACGAATTTCGTGCCATCGTCGAAGAAATTGCCATGCTGGTAGGATACGAAGCATTAAGAGATTTAGAATTAGAAGAAGTGGAAATAGAAACGCCGATCGAAAAAGCCATGTGTCCTGTCATTGCAGGTAAAAAGCAGGCAATCGTACCGATCTTAAGAGCAGGTCTTGGTATGGTAGGCGGACTTTTAAAACTGATGCCGGCCGCAAAAGTAGGTCATATTGGTCTTTACCGTGATGAAGAAACATTTGAACCGCATGAATATTACTGTAAGCTTCCGGCATCTATCGACGAACGTAAGATTTTTGTTGTAGATCCAATGCTTGCAACCGGTGGTTCCGCTATTTCTGCCATCGATTTTATCAAACAGCATGGAGGAAAAGATATTACTTTCCTTTGTGTAATCGCTGCTCCTGTAGGTCTGGAAAAACTGGCTGCAGCACATCCTGACATTAAGATCTTTGTTGGAAACTTAGATCGTGAATTGAACGAAAAAGCCTATATCTGCCCGGGTCTTGGCGATGCAGGCGACCGTATTTTTGGAACAAAATA